>CABVRV010000003.1 GCA_902500755.1 uncultured Nitrospira sp. | reverse complement strand
GTTTCCGTTGATCCCTGTGGCCGCACTGTCCTCAAAGCGAGCCCCCACGACCAGCATGTCGCCGTCCACGGCCACGGTGGCCCCGAACGAGTCACCGGCCCCGGTGTTGGAGGCCTTCACATAAGCCTGCTGGCTCCAGACTCCGTCTGTCCGGGTGAACACATAGACCGCCCCGCTGTCCGGAGCGCTGTTATCCGCTTGGTTTCCGTTGATCCCTGTGGCCGCACTGTCCTCAAAGCGAGCCCCCACGACCAGCATGTCGCCGTCCACGGCCACGGTGGCCCCGAACGAGTCACCGGCCCCGGTGTTGGAGGCCTTCACATAAGCCTGCTGGCTCCAGACTCCGTCTGTCCGGGTGAACACATAGACCGCCCCGCTGTCCGGAGCGCTGTTATCCGCTTGGTTTCCGTTGATCCCTGTGGCCGCACTGTCCTCAAAGCGAGCCCCCACGACCAGCGTGTCGCCGTCCACGGCGATGTTAGTCCCGAACCAGTCGTCGGTCCCGGTGTTGGACGCCTTCAGATAGTCCTGTTGCCTGAGCTGCGCCATGGTCTGCGAGACGGTTTGGGGAGTCTCATTCGAGCCACAACTCTGCATCGTCATGGCTGCAAGAGTCAGTAAGGCCAGGCTCAGCACGCGCACGACCCATCCCCGTTCGTCAGATAGAATAGAATGGTAAAATGATCTACCGGTATGCATACCGACATCCTATTTCCCAACCTTCGCCGGAAAAGAGCCTTGGTGGAACTGGCACTTAGCCTAGGGGGTTGATGATGTGCAGAGAATCTGCAACGAGAGGATCTCTTTAGTTATCTCTCGCCGGAGACGTGAGTGCCGCTTGACGATGTAGGCTTTGATTCGTTCGCTTGTGATTCTGACCGTACGCTTGCAGACCCTCAGTCACTCCTGGCGGAAGGCCTGCGAAGCAGTGGGTCTCGGGCAGATGTTGGTGGATACCACTAAGCGGCGCAAGATCTGGCAGGGCAAGATCCCACATGACTTCAGACGGACTGCCGTTCGGAATATGGTCCGGGCGGGTGTACCTGAAAAGGTCGCGATGGCGATTTCTGGGCACAAGACTCGAAGCGCGTTCGACCGCTACAACATCGTAGACGAAAAGGATCTGCAACAAGCTGCGCAGTCATTGACTGCCTATTTTGAAAAGCAGGCGGTTACACTGGCTGAACTGCGAGGGGAGAACAACAGTTCTGCAATCTGTAAAGGGGTTGAAACGTCAGCGGAAGTTGTGGAGCTGGCGAGAGGAATCGAACCTCCAACCTGCGGTTTACAAAACCGCTGCTCTGCCGATTGAGCTACGCCAGCATCTTAATGATATGAATGAGTTACAGTTCTACAGTCTCTGTGCTGTGAGGTCAAGTGTGCTCAGCTGGCTCTTCTGGCAAGCTTTTCGACTCACCGTGGAGGAATATCATCCGGCTCAAACTAATCTCTGAGTGCAGGTACTCGAATATTCAATTCCTACTTCATCGGCTTCACCAACACACCCAACAAACAAACCTTTGGCTTCTTCAATTGGAACCTCAGCTTGAAAGGAGGCTCACACGCTGACCCACTGAATGGTTCACTGGACAGTTTCCTGCTTCGGGGGCGTCCCTTCGAGTTCCGCTCTGGTAAGGCAGAAGATGCGATGCGGCAACATCAAGGCCACGATCTGGCAGAATGTCGGCGAGAAGGGCCCATTTTTCGCTACGACCTTATCGCGCCCGTTCAAGGATCAGTCCGGCACCTGGCGCAACGGCACGTCATTCGGTCTCAACGACCTCAATGCGTTGATGAATATCGCCTGTGAGGCGAAAGAGTGGAGTATCGCTCACACACTGAAGGGTTGAGGTGCTTCATAGGGAAGCCTCCGGCCCTCCGGGGGCTTCCTTCAGGTGCGTGTAATAACCCTCCGGTCGTTGCACCCGCAAAGCCCTTGCGCCTTCCCCGCCACTCTCCTACAATACCTCTCCTTCCCGGCGAGGCTCTAATGCTCTTTAGGCTGCACGGAATAGGTGGGCATGTAGAAATACGAAGGATGCCCATGAGACAAAACGCGTTCTGTCTCAGACCAGTGTGCACATGAGTGTCGAATCGTATACCAGTGGACCTGTTGTAATCGTTAAACCGCAAGGCGGGCTTGACACGAAGAGTGCACCCGAGGTGGAGAAGGTCCTCACCGACCACATCGAGCGCGGAGAAAAGAAGATCGTGCTCGACCTCTCATGTATTGAGTACATTTCATCGATCGGTCTGCGGGTGATCCTGAAAACCGCGATGGCGATGACCCGAAACGGAGGACGAATGGCTCTCTGTGGAGGGAACGACCAAGTCCTCGAGGTGCTCCAATTGAGTGGGGCGATGACGATGAGCCTCCATGTCCCTGCTCTTGAGGACGCCCTGGCAAAAATACAAGCATGATCTCACCATCTCACTGAGTTGAGACCATATCTGAAGCGGCCCCGGTGATTAAGCCTCTCTCTCAGTTGCTCAACCACACACCAGCTGCTGCGGCATGGTGTCGGGGGCCAATGGCCAATACTCGCAAGAACCGGTGAAAAGTACCCGGAGTCTTTTCTGGAGACGCTCTTCTCGACGACCTTCTCCCGACCGTTCAAGGATCAGTCCGGCGTCTGGTGCAACGGTGCCTCATTCGGTTTCAACGATCTGGAGGCGCTCATGAATGTCGCCTTTGAGGCAAGGAGTGGATCATCGCTCATGCTCTAATGCGCTGAATGGCTCCTGAGGCGCTTGCCCAATAGTTGATATGACTTGCTTTGCCTTCCGCAGATTATTATTCTAAGCCCGCGGATAATTTCGTATTCCAAAGGGAGTGAGATGAGCCAAGTTCACGTGTTGGTTGTCGATGATGATCCAGCTTTGCGCGAGATTCTGCAAGAAGCGCTCATGCGGGAGAGCTTCACCGTGTCTACTGCGGAGGATGGCACAGAGGCCATTCAGGCGGTCAAAGAGAGCGTGGTTCACATTGTCATTACGGATTACCAATTGCCCGATATTGATGGGCTTGAGGTCATCGACCGACTTTCCAAACTTGACGCGAAGATCATTCCCATCGTGATGACCGGATTCGGTACGATTGAAACGGCCGTCCGTGCAATGAAGTCCGGGGCGTTTGATTTTATTACCAAACCGTTTGATCTTGAAACTGTCGCGGTGGTTGTGCGCAAGGCCGCGGAATTTCATCGGCTGCGGCAGGAAAACCATCTTCTGCGACGGGCGGTGCGGGATCAGTATCGATTGGAACAATTGGTGGGCGTCAGTGAACCTATGCAGCAAGTGATGGAGTTTGTTCAAAAAGTCGCCGATAGCGACAGCACGGTGATGATACAAGGCGAGAGTGGCACGGGCAAAGAGTTGGTGGCCCGAATGCTGCATTTCAACAGTCTCAGAAGGGATCGGCCATTGGTTCCTGTGAACTGTGGCGCGATCCCTGAAAACCTGCTTGAATCGGAACTCTTTGGGCACGAGAAGGGGGCCTTCACCGGCGCAACGCATGCGCGCATGGGCCGTTTTGAACTCGCACACGGCGGCACGATTTTTCTGGATGAAATCGGCGAACTGAGCCTCCCGTTACAGGTGAAGCTTCTGCGAGTGCTCCAAGAGCGGGCATTCGAGCGAGTGGGTGGAAACCGGACCATTCATGTCGACGTGCGCATCATTGCTGCGACCAATCAAGATCTGGAAACAATGGTTGAAGAGAAACGATTTCGGCAGGATCTGTTCTATCGGCTCAATGTGATCCCCATTGTCATTCCACCGCTCCGAGAACGCCGTACTGATATTCCGCTCCTGATTGACCACTTCCTCGCTCGGTTTAATCAGAGTAAGCACACTGAGGTCGTCGGCCTTGATGACGAGGCACTTCGCTTGCTGACCGAATACGATTGGCCGGGGAATATTCGGGAATTGGAAAATATGATGGAACGGCTGGCCGTCCTCAAGAAACAAGGCATTCTCTCTTCCGAAGATCTTCCTCAGAAGATCAGTCGGAGATCGATCATCCCCGAGTTGAAGGAACAGTTCATACGGCTGAGCGAGGATGGCATTCATCTCTCGAGAGAGGTTGAGCAGTACGAAAAACATCTCATCATGGAGGCGTTAAAGAAAGCCAACGGCGTCACCGCTCGAGCAGCCCAGTTACTTCACCTCAATCGAACGACATTGGTTGAAAAGCTTAAGCGCAAAGGTGTCGATCCGCGATCACAAGTGGAAACCCTTCCATTATGGCCACGGACTTCCAGTCAAAAGATTGACGACCTCACCACGTAGCCGACGCCAACCCTGACGCGATTCTTCAGCGGGCTCGATTCCTCCAGAAAAGTATCCTGATTTCCTTGAAGTTTTTTTGTAGACGTCTAGGGCATGAGCCTTGCTGGTGTCCTATCGCCGTGCATAAATTTAACTTGCGATATGGTCAGGTGGTGCTTTCGATGGCCGTCTGGATGGCGTTCCTTCCGTTGGCGATCGGCGAGTTTACACCTCAGTCTTCTGTCAACCGCGCCAGTGTACCACTGCCTGAACGCAAGCCTGCGGGACTAGATCCAGCGTCGCTTGAAAAACTTGTGCGGCCTCTGCCTGATGATGGGCCGAGACCGGAAGGTCAATCCTTAGGGATTGATGCACTGGCATGGCAGGAAGGCCGATCTGCCTACAAGAAGAACGCATGGGTGGAGGCGCAACGATTCTTCGGAAAGATCGTGAAGGATCATCCCGAAAGCTCGCTTGTCCCATCGGCCAAAGCTTTCTTGGTGGAGTTATCGCTTCGTGATGAGTCTTCCGGACACAATCGACCCGAGGCCATTCAGGATTACAAGAAACTCCTACGTGACCATCCTCAGTCAGCCAACGCGAGGAGAGCAGAGTGGCGGATCGCGGATTTGTACTTTGAACAAGGATGGTATCAAGAGGCACAGGCGTTTTATGAGCGAGCCATGGCGCATTCCCTCCATCTTCCGTTTGACGGGAATCGAGCCTTACTTGGGCTTGGACATACGTTCATGGCCGTGGGGAAATGGAGAGATGCCGAGCATGCGTTTACGAATGTGCGGAAGCGAAGTGAGAACGAGCAGTTGCTTCAGAGCGCCACGTTGGGATTAGCTCACGCGCTGTTCCGGCAGAAACGATTTTCAGACGCGCAGGCCTTCTACGATCTGGGCTATCGACGATGGCCGGAGCTCCTGCGGGGCGATCCCATAGCACTCCAACGGTACGCGGTTACGGAGGTGGAGCTGCATCATGATGCCTCCGCGCGAGAACTGATGCTGCTCTTCTACAATTTGTATCCACGCCATGAATATGCGCCTAGGGCGTTGCTTCATGTGGCCGAGAACTTGCGAAGTGGCGATCAGCGGCCTCGTGCCGAGTTCATCTATGCCCTCATTCCGTTGCTGTACCCACAAAGCAAGCTGGACTCCACGGTCAGGTTACGACTGGCCACGCTGCTCACTGAGAGTCACGTATCAGCCGAAGGTAAGATCTTGAGCCCAATGGTTGGGGCCATGATCCACAACGTGCCGGTTCCGATTCAGACCGATGCCGCGTATCGAACACTAATGGAGGAAATCGCGATTCGAGAAGGTGATAATCCAACAGGGAGCGAGGCGCTGTTTTACCTGGCGCAAGAGTATGAAAGGGCAAGCGATCTTCATCGCGCCCTCCGCACGTACAAGGAGGTCACCTTTCGGGTCGCGAAGGGAGGCGAATCCTGGGCCATGAAGGCGTCGGAGCGTCTATCGGCGATCTTGATACCCTGGATTGAGGCCGCGATCGCGTCGCATGATGATTGGACGGTCGTGAGTTTGTTTCATCGACATGGAGCGATGGCTGAGCAAGGGTACGCGCGTTCCTCGATGCTGCTGGAGATCGCCGAATCCCATCGACGTCTGGGGTTCACTACCGAAGCGGTACGGCTACTTCAGCAGATGATCAAGGTCCAGAATGACTCAGCGCTGGTTGAGCCGGCCTTAGTCGGCCTTGGAAAGAACTACTTAGATCAGCGGGACGCCGAGGCCGCTCGGAAAGTACTTGAGCGTTATCGGTTCCAGTTTCCCATCGGAAGATACGAAGGGGAGGTTCTGCAGCTTCTTATCCGCGCCATGCGGCAACAACGTGATCTGCAAGGCCTTCTCCACCTTTGCCGAACATGGCTTTTGCGCCATCCGGCTCACCCTGAGCGCCCTGTCATGTATCTGGAGCTGGCCAAAACGTTGGAGGAACTGGAAAAGCTTGATGAGTCCGCGCTGGCATCGGAAGAAGCGTTCAAATCCGGTGCGACACAGTCCGCCGAGGCGCTCTTGTCTTATGCGGATATCTTGTCCCGATTGAATCGACACGAGCGGGCGATCGCCGCCTATCAATCAGTCTTAGCAAAGAAACCGAACGCTCGTCAGTCCGAATGGGCGTATCTGCAAACGGCCAAGCATTGGACGGCGCTGAAGCAATATGATCGCGCCACGGTTGCATTGGCTGAACTCGACGTCGCCGCCGACCAGATGGTCAATCGTATCGCCGCGTCTCTCAAGAACAGTCTGCAAACAGTTCGGCGATCTCGTCATGCGGAGGGGCTATGACGACCCCGACGACAGGGCAACCGGATGAACGGGACCTGCTCAAGGCTGCGTTCAGGAGTTTTGATGAGGCCGCGCAGACACTGCAACAGTCCTATGCCGCGTTGACGGCACGGGTGGAGCAGATGGATGTCGAGCTGGCGCGCAGCAATGAAGCGCTTCGGCGACAGCTTTGCGAGAACGAGGCGATGCGGATGCATCTTGATGGCATTCTTGAATCATTATCCACGGGAGTGTTGGTGGTCGACGAGCGCGAGGTGATTACCCGCAGCAATCTGGCCGCGGAGGCAATGTTCGGTGCTACTGAGGCGGAACTGTGCGACCGTGTGGCGTCGGAGGCTCTCACCGGTCTGGGTCTGAGCGTATGTGATCGGCCTCAACGCCTCGGGCAGACCGTGGTCTCCATCAGTCAGGTGCCGCTACGGAAGGATTCAAGCGGCGGTTCCAGTCAGCTGATTCTGATTCAAGATGTCACTCGTATCTATCAGCTTGAAGAGCAATTACAGCGCAAGGATCGACTCGCCGCCATGGGGGAGCTCATTGGTCGGATCGCTCATGAAGTCAGAAATCCATTGGGTAGCGTCGAACTCTTCGCCTCCATGCTTCAGCGAGATCTTGACAATGATTCGCCTGCCAAGCGCTATGCTGAGCAGATATCACAGGCCGTCCAATCAATGGATCGATTACTCGCCAATCTCCTGTTGTACACAAGACCGGCGCGTATGGCTCGAGGATGGCACTTATCCGAGCCGTTAATCCACGATTCCATTACGTTGGGGGCTCATGCGATCACGAAAGTGCCGATAGAGATTCGCGTGGACATCGATCCAGACATTCCTTCGCTCTGGTGTCACGATGGGCAATTGAAGCAAGTCATCTTGAACCTCGTTGTCAATGCCGTTCAGGCCATGCCCAGCGGAGGTCTTTTGACGATCAGTTTACAAAAAGAACCTCCGCAGACGCTTGGAATACCCTCCGTTCGGCTGACTGTGCAAGATTCCGGTGTGGGCATTGACCCGGATCATCGGTCACGTGTGTTTGACCCCTTCTTTACGACAAAAGATGAGGGAACAGGCCTCGGTCTCGCAATCGTCTATTCAATCGTCGATGCGCACCAAGGACGGATCGATGTCCACAGCACGATCGGGCAGGGCAGTACGTTCACGATCATCTTGCCGCACCCTCCGATGGTGTCAGCCTCAGGCGAGAGTCAAGTCTCGGAGGGGAAAGAAGGCGAATCAGATGAAGACGAGCATAGTAACTGCGAGTTGGCGTTAGCAGAGGAGTGGCTGCATGAATGAACGTGAGAAGAACGGCCCTTTAGCAGATCATAACGACGAAAGCGAACGCGTTCTGATCGTCGACGACGACCCATCGATGCGAACCGCGTTGATGGAGACAGTCAAGCGACTGGGGTATACGGTCCAAGGTGCGGTCGACGGGAGTGATGCCATGGAGCGCCTCATCCGATTTCGTCCATGGCTGGTGCTGACCGATCTTAGGATGCCGCGGCTGAGTGGTCTTGACTTGATCAAGGAGATGAGGTCGCGTGCGCCGCAGGTCACGATTGTCCTCATGACGGCGTATGGGACAATTGAAACAGCGGTGGAGGCCATGAAGCTTGGCGCGAGCGAGTACCTGCTCAAACCATTTTCAATGGATGTCCTGGAGCGCATGATCGTGAGTCTCAAAGCGGGACGAGAAGAAGGTCTCCCTGCCAACCCACCTGTTCAATCGACAGAAAGCCGCGCCATTTTAACCCAAGACCCTGGAATGGTCAGACTCTTGAGTACGATCGAGGGCGTGGCCGCAAGCCAAGCCACGGTGTTGATTCATGGGGAAAGCGGCACGGGTAAAGAGCTTCTGGCTCGGTTTATCCATGCCAGAAGCCCGCGGGCCCATCGGCCATTTATCGCGGTCAATTGTGCAGCACTGCCGGATGGTCTGCTGGAGAGTGAACTGTTCGGGCACGAACGCGGAGCATTCACCGGTGCCTTGATCCGAAAAGTCGGCAAGTTCGAAATGGCCCACACGGGCACACTGCTTCTCGACGAAATCAGTGAGATGAATCTGCCTCTGCAAGCGAAGCTGCTGCGCGTGCTCCAAGAGCGCGAGGTGGACCGGATTGGAGGGCGCGATCCGGTTCCAGTCAATATTCGCGTGATCGCCACGACAAATAGGGCGCTGTATCGTGAGGTAGAAGCTGGTCGCTTTCGAGAAGATCTCTATTATCGCCTCAATGTGTTTCCCATCACCGTTCCGCCGCTTCGTGAGCGCGCAATCGATATTCCCCTGCTTGCCAGAAATTTTGCGACTCAATCGGCGATCAGGAACGGGCTCACGCCGCCGACTCTGTCGGAAGACGCGCTCGCACATCTGCAACGGTTGGCGTGGAAGGGAAATGTACGAGAATTAGAGAATGTGATGGAACGAGCGGTCCTGTTGGCCGGTGATGGAGCAATCCTTCCTGAACATTGTCCAGCGGAAACGTGTGACGAGACGGTGGGACAGCCAGTCCGTCCTCAACCACCGGCCAACGGTTCATTGTGGGAGATGGAACGGGAGCTGATTTTTAAGACACTCGCTCGCGTGAAAGACAATCGCACGCACGCGGCGAAAGAACTGGGGATCAGCATCCGTACGTTGCGAAACAAGTTGCGGGAATATCGTGAGTGCGAAAGGCCATTGTCCATGCCGATGTCCTGAGCGAGGTAAAAAGTGCCGATCGGCAAGTTTGTGCCAGGCAGTTTATCAGATCAACGGGGAACTTAATGAGGCATGGAACAGAGCCTAAGGCCGGTGTCGGAGCTGATCTTGGCTAGAGTCGAAGTGTTGAGCCAGGCATTAGGGTTGCACAGATTTTCAGATGGCCCGTCGTGGTGCGGGAGAAAGGACGCTGGGTTATGACGATCTTTGACCGAACCATGGGACTGTTGCAGCGGACGCTTGATCTCCGCAGTGCGCGACAAAGGGTCATCGCTTCGAACTTAGCCAATGAAGAAACTCCGGGCTATCGCGCCTCAGAATTAACATTCATGGACCAAATGCAGTCTGCACAGAAAGGCCGCCTGCCCATTGTGTTAGCGGCGACTCAATCTCGGCACTTCGGGGTGCGTGATCCTCAGGGGATCCAAGCCGTCACGGGGAAACTCAGCGAAGTGCCGGCCGGCGATCTCCCTCTTGACGCCAACTCCGTCAATCTTGAGCTGGAGATGGCCAAACTCTCCGAGAACGCGATGCAGTACAACGCTGCCGCCACGATACTGGCTGCCAAGTTTCGAGGGTTATTGAGCGCCATACGAGATGCGCGATAACGGCTGATTGTGACGGTGTTGATGTCGTGCCGTTGGTTGGTACTCGTTTACTAGGTATAGGAGGTGTGGCATGGAGATGTCCGACAGTCTTGCAGTATCGGTGTCCGGTTTGGATGCTCAACGGCGACGACTCAATGTCATCGCCAGCAATTTAGCGAACGCGCAGTCGACGAAGACCCCTCATGGAGGGCCATATAAACGTCGAGACGTTGTCTTCCGCTCAACCGCGGTTCCCAGCTCGTTTCAGCGGGCCTTCCGTCAAGTCGCTGCCGGGCCTTCATCTCATGCACTCGAAGGAGTCTCCGTGGCGAGAGTGGTGGAAGATCTGAAACCAGGACAACTGATTTATGATCCGCATCATCCGGATGCCAATCCCAAAGGGTTCGTTCGTCTTCCAAACGTCAACGTCATGGAAGAGATGGTGAACATGATCGGTGCCTCACGGGCCTATGAAGCCAATGTGCAAGCGATCAACGCGACGCGCGCCATGTGGAACAAGGCGCTTGAGATCGGGAGGTAGCGATGAGTCAGCTGTATGGCGTGACATCCGGTATCGCTCCCATTGCCGAGGTGGGGCAAGCAGGGTCGGTAGGAGCCGTCGGCGCCTCAGGCACATCCGGGTTCTTGGACTCCCTCAAGTCGGCGATTGGGAAAGTCAATGATGCGGAAATGGAGGCTGGTCGAGCCATCGATTCCCTCATGACCGGCGAAACCCAGGACATTCACCGCACGATGGTCGCGTTACAGCAGGCAGATGTCTCGTTTCAACTCATGATGCAGATCAGAAACAAGCTGGTTGCGGCGTATGAAGAAATCCAACGGATGCAGGTTTGATTCAACGGGCACAATGAGGGTGCGAGGCCGGTATGTTGTCTAAGTTCAGCATCAATCAACGGATGATCATCCTCCTTGCCTTGGCGGGGTCTGTTGCTGGTCTCATTGCCCTCACGCTGTGGACCCAGCAACCAGACATGCAAGTGCTGTTCACTAACCTCGGGAGTGAAGATGCAGCGGCTATCATCGACAAGCTCAAAGAGACGAAGGTGCCGTACGAAACCACCGGTGGCGGGTCGACCGTCCTAGTGCCGAGCGAACAGGTCCACGATTTGCGGCTCCAACTCGCGACGCAAGGACTTCCGCACGGAGGTGGGGTTGGATTTGAGATTTTCGACCGAACCTCGATCGGCATGTCGGAATTCGTCCAAAAACTCAACTATCGTCGAGCGCTACAGGGTGAGTTGGCGAGGACCATTGCACAGATGCCGGAGGTCGAACGGGCTCGGGTCCATCTCGCCATCCCAGAACGACGACTGTTCGCGAGCGAGCAGGAAAAAGCGCGCGGGTCCGTCATCCTGACGCTTCGTAACGGACAACAACTGAGTCAAGCACAGGTGCAGGGAGTGATTCACCTCGTGTCGAGCAGCGTGGAAGGGTTACAGGCTCGTGATGTAACCATTGTAGATGGGCATGGCCGCATGTTATCGGCGACGGTGACGGATGAGACGTCCGGCTTGACCAACGCGCAGCTAGATTATCAACGCAGTGTCGAAAAAGATGTAGAGACACGTATTCAAACGATGGTTGAGCGGATCGTGGGGCCGAACAAGGCGGTGGTGCGCGTATCCAGTCTCGTAGATTTTCGCAAGGTAGAGACGACGGAAGAGCGCTACGATCCGAACAGTCAAGTGGTGAGAAGTGAACAGCGTGGGCAAGAAAAGGCCAACGGCACCAACGGAGTCGGTGGCGGAGTGCCGGGTGTCGAGTCGAACGTGCCGCCAGGGACAGACCAGGAGCCTGCGCAAACGAGTTCAAACAACAGCCAAACGAAAAACGAGACCGTGAACTACGAGATCAGTCGAACCGTCTCAAAAATTGTGGAGCCTGTCGGTGTGATCAAGCAACTTTCCGTGGCCGTCCTCGTCGACGGCATGTATGAACCTAGTAAAACCGGTGAAGGGGAGGCAACAGACGCACCAGCCGCGGCGCGAAAATATATTCCGCGTTCGGAAGAGGACTTAAAACGAATCGAGGACATCGTCAAAAAAGCAATGGGCTATTCAGCTGAGCGGCAGGATCAGGTACAAGTGGTCAATGTTCAATTTGGGGCGGGACCCGATGAACCGCAAGGTATTGTGGCAGAAGCGACAGCGGAAGGTCCCAAAGCATGGTTGCCCTATCTTCGTTATGGTGTAGGAATCCTTCTGTTCACGGTGATCCTCCTGTTTGTCGTCCGTCCGCTGCTGGCGATGTTGGGATCGACGACCGAGCAAATGCAGGCCGAAGCGTCGGTCTCCGCACTCCCTGGTCGGGCTGGGATGACCGAGGGGTCATTAACACACGCTCCGGATCGGGCACAGATCATCGACATGGCCAGAAAGAATCCTGATACGACCGCCGTTGTCGTCAAACAGTGGCTCAAGAATCCAACCTAACGCAGAGATGGCAAAGAATTTGACGGGCGAACAGAAAGCGGCCATTCTCCTTCGCGCCATCGGTGAAGAGGCCGCCGCCCAAGTTATGAAACAACTTGACCCGAAGGAAATCAAGAAATTGGGGAGCTTCATGAGCGGAACGGCGCAGATTTCACGAGACGAGGAAGAGGCGGTCATTTCAGATTTTCAAACGGCGAGTGCGACGGGGGGAGTTCAGTTTCATGGAAAAGAATTCATCAAGACGGTGCTGACCAAAGCACTGGGACCGGACAAGGCGGCGCGGGTCATCGAATCGATGACGCAGAAAAGCTATCCGGGTCTGGAAGCGTTGAAATGGGTGGACGTGAAAACCCTGACTCAAATGTTGAAGGTCGAACATGCACAAACGGTCGCGGTGGTTCTCGCCCATTTGGAGAGCGACCAAGCCGGGCAAGTGCTGTGTGCTCTGCCGGAGGAGATGCGAGGAGATGTGGCGCTTCGACTTGCCACGATGGAGGAAGTGCAGCCGGACGTCCTGGAGGAACTGAGTGAAACGTTGCAAGAAGCCATCTTGGAAAGCAAAGAAATGGGAGCTCATAGCGTCGGAGGGGCCGAGGTCATCGCCAATATTTTGATGCGGATGGATAAGACGAATGAAGGCGGGATCATGACCAGAATTTCAGAAAAAAGCCAAACCCTCGCCGATAATATTCGAGCGCTCATGTTTGTGTTTGACGACATCGTGAAAGTCGATGATCGAGGGATGCAAGAGTTGATGAAAGAGATCAGCAAAGACGACCTTCCGGTTGCGCTGCGCGGCGCCAATCCCGACGTGAAAGAGAAATTCTTCAAAAATATGTCCAGCCGTGCCGCCGAAATGTTGAAAGATGATATGGAGACACGGGGGCCGGTCAAGATTTCGGATGTCGAACGAGCTCAACAGAATATCCTCAAAGTCTGCCGAAAACTCGAAGAGGAAGGCCGTATCGTGATCGCCGGCGTCGGAGAGGAGATGTTGTAGTGAAGGGTTCGGCGATATCAGCGGAGACGTTTCGGGAACATGAACTCGCTCGACCGCAGGGGACGATCCTCATCGTCGATGATGAAGAGGGGATTCGCAACCTATTTCTTGAACTGTTCCGACCGGAACCAGTATCCGTTCGAGTCGCCAGTTCCGGGCAAGAAGCGATTGCGATGGTCAAGCAGCAAGCTCCAGCTCTCTTGATTGCCGATGTGTTGCTGCCAGATCAAGATGGGATTACGGTTCTTGAGGAAGCCCAGAAGATTGATAGTCGGATCATCGGTGTGGTGATGACAGGAGCAGGAACGGTTGAACTCGCAGTCCGCGCGATGAAGGCCGGGGCCATTGACTTTTTGGTCAAGCCCTTCCAGTCAGAAATCGTGCTGAACACCGTGCGGCGATTGTTGGAACTCCATCAGTTGCGCGCCGAAAATACCGTCTTAAAGCATGCGGCAGTTCGGTCCGGTATGGTACGGCTGCACACTTCTCCATTTCAGACGTTTGGGGAAGACGGTGCGGCGGCGCAGGACGACGGCTCGTCGGAATACGAGCGTGGCGTCGCGGATGGACAACGGCGGATGGAAGAAGAGCGTCGGCATGATCTGGTCGTGTTGATCGATGCGGCTCGGAAATTCGATGCGGCTCGATCAAAATTGCAGCGGACAGTCGAGGACGAGGTGATTGCCTTGTCGCTTCAGATCGTCTCGAAAATTCTTCACGAGTCGGCCGAGTCGAATCGGGAACACATTGTCATACAGGTGAAGGACGCATTAGGTGCTGTTCGAGAGCCGGGTGCGTTAATGATACAGGCGCATCCGCTGGATGCAGCCGTCCTTGAGGCGGTTCGAGCAGAACTGGAAAGGCAACGGGATCCCGCACTGATGCTCACCATCGAACCGGTGGCCTCGCTCCCACGTGGAAGTTGTCTTGTGCATACCGGCACCAGAATGGTGGATGCGTCCCTTGATACGCAGTTACTCCGGTTGGGCGATGCCTTGAGGAACAGGAGCCATCGTGAGTCTTAGTCGGCTCCTTGAACACATCGACCCGATCGAAGTGTCGGGAAGAGTGGCGCAAGCGGTGGGAATGGTCGTGGAAGGGTACGGGCCCATGACGACGGTTGGCGAGCTGTGCCGGATTACCCGGGAGGTCGGTGATGGACCGATTACTGCGGAAGTCGTGGGGTTCCGTGGGGATCGCGTGCTGTTGATGCCCTTGGGAGAAATGCAGGGTATTGGGCCAGGGAGTCGAATTACCATGACGGGCCATGTCGCCGACCTGGCTGTCGGGCCAGGCTTGCTGGGGCGTGTTCTCGATGGATGCGGGAATCCGCTCGATGGCAAGGGCATGCCAGCGACGATTGTCAGGTACCCGCTTCACGCCGAGGCTCCGAACCCGTTGCAACGATCCCGGGTCCAAGCTCCGCTTGATCTCGGCGTGCGTGCGATCAACGGCTTTCTTACGTGTGGTCGTGGTCAAAAGATGGGGATTTTCTCCGGTTCGGGTGTCGGCAAGAGCGTGTTGCTGGGGATGATCAGCCGCTACACACAAGCGGATGTGAATGTCATTGCGTTGATCGGAGAGCGAGGTCGAGAGGTCAACGAATTTTTAGAGCGCGATCTCGATCCTGAGGCGCTCTCGCGCTCCGTCGTAGTCGTGGCGACTTCCGACCAGGCTCCGCTCGTCCGGCTCCGGGCTGCACTGGTGGCGACGACCATTGCCGAGTATTTTCGTGATGCAGGAAAGCACGTCTTGTTGCTCATGGACTCATTGACGCGATTAGCCTACAGTCAGCGAGAAGTTGGGCTCGCGATCGGAGAACCTCCGACGACGAAAGGCTATACCCCCTCGGTATTCGCATTCTTGCCGAAGCTGTTGGAACGTGTGGGGACGGGTCCCGGCCCCGGGACCATAACTGGACTGTACACCGTGCTTGTCGATGGAGATGATCTGAACGATCCAATTGCCGATACGGTCCGGTCGATCTTAGATGGCCATATCGTCCTCTCTCGGACACTGGCGGCACGCAATCATTTTCCCGCGATTGATCTGCTCCAAAGCACCAGCCGTGTCATGCGGGATATCGTCGACCGTTCACACTACGATGCGGCCAGGCGGCTTCTGGAATTGGTCGCTCGATACCGACAATCTGAGGACTTGGTTCTACTTGGCGCCTACAAACCAGGGATGAATGCTGTCCTTGACCGCGCCGTTGACGCTCAGGACGCGATCAACGGGTATTTGCGCCAAGACATTGATCAAGCGGCCAGCTTCGCCTCATCTGCACAGCAGCTTGAGATGCTGGCCAAGAAAGCCACATGAGCCTTGACTCGTTGCGGAAGCTGCGCGGGCAGGCGGTGGAGGCTCTCATGATGGAATTGGGCCAGATCGCCCGATCCCTTTCTCGCAGCGAAGAACGATATCGCGGGATGGAAATCGAAATGTTGGAAGATGCCGATACATATAGTCAACAAGCGAAGCAAGGCATGACCATAGAGGCCATGTTGGAGTGGCAGGCGCGTATGCATTCGCAGCAGGCGGCTTTGCGCCAGGCGTATCTCGTGATTGAGCAGACCACCGTGTCATGGCAGCGCACCAACAATCTCCTTGTCGAAGCGAATCAGGAGTGCAAGTTGCTCGATCGTATTCTCGATCGACGCAAGGCCACACAATGTGCCGATTTGGCCCGTCAGGAACAGCGAGCGACGGATGAGGCCGCGAGCCGTCGTTATTTGTTGCAATGAGAGCGGGGTGTATGAATTCATCTCCCACCAATCCGATAAAAGAGCGATTCCGTGTTGTCAGTCAGAGAACTCAGGACTCGACGTCGAGATCGAATCGACACGCTTCTCTCTGGACACTGATTGGGGGAGTCTTTGGTTCGACTATTCTGTTGTGGGCCATGGTGCAATTGGGGCAAGCCTCGTCCGAACCTAAATCCAAGGTTTCATCGATGTCCCAGACATCTTCGAACCTGGATGCGGTCCCTCCTGTTCCGCCGGGAGAGAAGAACGAATCGGAGGTGCGGGATGACGCCAAGTTGCTGGCCCCTCCGGCAAGTCAGGGACCCGCGATCGATGTTCCGCGCGAAGTACTGGAAATGCTGGAGCAGCGTAAGCGTGATCTGGATCAGCGGGAAGAGGCGATCCGTCACAACGAGCAACGGCTCATGATCGTGAGAATCCAGATCGAGGAATTGTTAGAACAAAACGAAGCCTTGGAGAAGAAGATTCAAAGCGCCCAGGCCAAAGAAGACCGATCCCAGGCCAAAGTCAATGTAGAGAAGGAACGTCTGGCACAAGAGGAACGGACACGGCTTGCGAAGATGTACGAGTCTATGCCATCGGAAGACGCGGCTGCGCGTCTGGAACGTATGCCGGATCGAAGGGCGCTTGAAATCCTCCGCCTGGTAAAATCAAAGACCGCCGGAGCGATTCTTTCCCAGGTCAAAGCGGATCGGGCCGCTAAACTCACCGAGCAGTTGTTGGCACAGATGCCGTAGAGCATTTGTCCAATACCAGACAAAATTCCAGTTCTCAATCCATCAGGTCCCAACGCATTGTGGCATCTCCTTGCGCGTGGTGTGCCAACAGACAGGTGTGGCGAGGGGTATCCAATCTGACACGGCCTTCTCCTGAACGAGGTCTTCCAGATCGTGATCAACTTTATCGTATCTCCGTAATAATAAGTTAATGTATAGTACGTATTGCTCCAGATCATTGTGGAAGGTCCTTGGTTTTGAAAGGGGGTAGCTATGTATAAAGGTATTACGCCGCATTGCAGTTCGGAGCGAACATTTCTATGTGGTGGCGTACTTCGGGTCTGCGCCATTATCGTTGGGTTAGCGGGTGTTTCTCTGCCGGCATTCGCCGGGCCGCACGTACCGTTTAGTGCGAGTGGTACCATCTTGACGATTGATACCGGCGATGTCCGTCCGGCCGGTCAAAGCGGGCGATTCATCGTGAGAGATCGTCAGATTACCGGCACACTCACCGGATCAATTGGAGGAACGGCAGGTGTGCCGTTTGTCATCATGTACGATTCTAATGTGCCTATCGCGACTCAGTCTGGCCGCATCCATGCTCGCTTGATTGCCGGCGTCTATGAAGCGAATGTCACAATGGCGTCAAGCACCGGTCCGACTCCTGTCGAATGTGAGACCCCAGATGGTGCGACCTGTCTTGCCACTCCAGGCGGGAACTTTGTTCCAGGGCTTCTGCTGAATGGTCGGATGAATTTTCTCAACGGCGCCAAAGGCCAAGGCACGCTAACCGGTTGGCTGATCCCGATTTTGGACGAGCAAGGGCATATCGTCAGCATTGCAGCTAGCCTTTTGAGCCTGAGCGGCCGATGGATGCCGTAAAGGCTATGTATGTGTCGAGGAATGAGAATGTAATAGTGGAAGGATCAGTGTTTAGACATTGACTAAGCGGAAGTTGGTCGATAGAGGCCAGAAGAGCGTCCAATGCAGGCGCGACCGCAGTTTGACGCACCGCTGTAACCGGCAAGAAACCAATCTGTTCTCCTATCCGGTTACTTTTGCCTACTACACGATAAACTTTTCCTCTCTCACCATAGATTTCTCGCCCTTCTTTTATAACTACTTGATAATGAGCGTGCCATAGGGATCCTGGGGTGGCATGGGGCTTGTATTTCCCTCAGCCGAATCAACACGAGGCTGACGTACGTGGTTTTGATACCAACAGACATCTTCCCCACTCTCTCTGGGGCTCTTAGAGACAGTGGTGTACGAGCGGTACGAGACGAAACTCCTCCCAAGTCTGTTAGTGGTCGGAAGGGGTTTTTGTCGGTGCTTCGGTCGGTTCGTGGTGAGGAGGGGAAGGCCACTGTCCGCGAGGCGGAGGGTGCTCGATTAGTGGACAAGGCCGAGGATGGCTCCCGTGCGAAGGAGACCAAAGGGCTCACTGATTCGACTCAACCAGATCGGTCTCATGGCTCCTCCTCTCAGGCAGTTGAGAGAACGAGTAGCGACAACAGTGACGACAAGAATACCGACGATACGAAGACCAATCTTGAATCGTCACCCCAAAAGAGTGATGTTGGGTCTGGTTCTCAGGAGCAAGGGAGTGCTCCGATATCCAATCTAAGTTCCATTCCAACCGAGCCTCAGGTAGTTGACCAGGCAGAAGTCCAGACCGAGACCGAACCGTACCCATTGAACGGCGCAACTGGCCTGGACAGGGACTCCCAGCATCCGTTGATCTCGTACGAATCCACCAAATCTTTCGGGACAACTCCTGAGGCTATCGGAGCTCCCTTTACGAATAGTGCCGGTGCTCCATTGCATCCTCCGGCAACACAGCAACCGAATCTGTTGGAAGTTCAGACGAATAGTGATGGGCTAGAAGTCCAGGGTGCCGAGGGAACGGCAGCGGAGGCTGTCAATGACAGTGGGAAAGTAGCAGTCGATCATGGTGATTCTTCATCTGCGTCCGGAGATTCATTTCTTCGCTCAGCCCTTTCCCCGAAAGGTCCGGATATTTCCCACGTTGTTCAAGCCCATGTCGGGACGACATCATTGGAGGAAAACCCCCTAGGAGCCAAGGACGAGACACTGAAACATGATGGAAGACCGCTCAATTATTCTACCCCCATTCCGTCAGCCCAGCATATGGCCACTCTTGGTGATCATGACACGCTCGGTACGAGTACGGAGCAGTCTTTTTCTCATGGACATCAGCCAGGCAGTGATGGAGCAGAACCGTCTAGCGAACTATGGTCGGATGACGATAAGAGACAGTTGGGTAATAGAGATACAAAGGTGCCCCAGACGTTCGTTGTCAATCACCAGGTCGGCAATGGTTCAGTGGGAGAGTCGGTATTAGGTGGAGTGCCTGGCCAGTCCATTTCCGCTTCGGCTGCCTCCACCCAAGCTTCGTTCAGCACTCATGTGCAACCGAGCCTACGCGCAGAGGAGATGACTCAATCAGCCGGGAATTCGGCGATGCGATCCGTAGTCGTGAATGTAAATCAACCGGACCTCGGGCATGTGAATATTCGTATTGCGATGACCAATGATCTTGTCCATACCCATTTCTCCTCCGATCGACTCGAAGTCGGGCAATTCTTCATCAACGGTCAAGATCGACTTCAAGCGGCGCTGCAGGCGAGCGGATTGGATATGGGGCAGTTCCGTGTCGACATCGATCGTCAAAGCGGAGGTCGTTCGTTTCAGCAGGGTTCGTCTCAGGAGTCTGAACAGCCATGGAATCAGGGTTCGAATGGGATGGGACGGGAGTCCAATTCAGATCAGCAGGACAAAGCTCGTGGCGCACGACATGGCCTGTTGAATGTCGTGGCCTAGGCGGCAAGGGAGATACTGGAAATGATTGATGTATCCGAACTCAATTCTGCAGGCGCGACACCCGCTCCTGAACGAACGGGGCCCCGCGCATTGGGGCAAGATGATTTTCTGAAACTGCTCATCACGCAGCTAAAAAACCAGGATCCTTTGAAGCCCACCGACAACACCGAGTTCGTCTCGCAACTCGCACAGTTCAGCCAGCTCGAGCAGAGCGCGAAACAGGCGCAGCTGCTTCAGCAGAGCCTCGACGCTCAAACGGCGTCTCTGCAGTTCACGCTGCTCCCCATGGTTGGTCGGACGGTCACGATCGGGCAACCACTGGTTCAACTCGGAGATGGGCCTTCGGCCTTCGGCTATAGACTGGACAAGAATGCCGAAAAAGTTCTCGTCAGCATACAGGATCACCAAGGTCAGGTTGTACGGAGCCTGGAGTATCGCGACCAACTCGCGGGGGTCTATGCAGCTGAATGGGATGGAAAGAACCAAGATGGAATCGCGATGCCGAAAGGGCTCTATCGGTATCTGATTTCGGCGCTGGATACCGAAGGGAAGGCTGTGCCAGTGGAAGGGCGTGCATCGCTCACTGTGTCCGGGGTCCGTATGGAAGAGGGACAGGCCAAACTGCTTGTCGGTGATTTGGCCATTGAGCCATCCGCCATCGTCGAACTACGATAATCAAGGGGAGGACTGCACAGATGGGAATTCTGTCATCACTTTTCACGGGCGTCAGCGGGCTCAATGCGAACAGCAATGCATTGTCGGTCATAGGGAATAACATCGCAAACTTGAATACGGTCGGGTTTAAATCCAGTCGGTCGGTGTTTGCCGATCTGATCACTTCATCGTTGGGTGGTGTGGGGGGGACGCTTCAGACGGGTCTGGGTGTGGCGTTGAACGGCGTGCAGGGGAATTTTTCTCAAGGTTCCCTGAGTACTTCGAGTAGTGGGCTCGATCTGGCGATCGACGGCAACGGATTTTTTCTTCTCCGGGATGCAAGTGGTGCGAGCTTTTATTCTCGAGCCGGACAGTTTCACTTGGATGCGCAGAGTCGCATTGTCGACCCCAGCGGATTCCTACTCCAAGGATATCAAGTCAACGCCAACGGGCTCATCACAGCCAGCATCGGCGGCGTCACGTTACCCTCAACCACCGCGCCGCCGAACCTGACGAGTACGGTTGATATCGGGGCGAATCTTAATTCGCAATCCCCAACGAGCGTGTTTTCACTTGTAGATCCGAACGGGACTTCTCAGTTTTCGACGTCACTCACAGTCTATGATACGCTTGGTAATCCGCATCTGCTCACAACCTACTTTTCAAAGACTGCGGCGAATACGTGGAACTACAATGTCGTCGGCAGTACCAACGAAATCGACACTGCGAATTACAACGCTGCCAACATTAACGTGCCACTCGGGCTCGTGCGTGTGGCCTCCGGAACCTTGACATTCACCACTGGAGGCGCCCTTGATACCGAGAGCGTCGTAACAAGTTACGACACCGGCACTGCTGGCGGCGCGGCGGGGGCTACAGTGGGAGAGGCCCGAATTGATTTTCTCGGCGCAACCGCCGATCAGCTACTCGCTTTCAATTTCGGTGCGAGCGTGACAACGGACAGTGGGGCCGGAGTCGATCTTACCACGCAATTTGGAGCACCGTCAGGATTGGTTCAGCAGAGTCAGAATGGGTTCGGTGCCGGGGCGCTTCAGACGGTCTCTGTGGAGACCAATGGACTTATCAACGGAAGATTCTCCAATGGACAAATTCGTCCCTTGGCTCAACTAGCTCTTGCACGATTTGCCGATCCACTTGGACTACTTCGAACTGGTAAGAACACATTCGCCGAGTCAGGCGCATCCGGGCAGCCGTTGGTTGGGCCGCCCACGTTTGCTGGCCTCGGGCGAGTCTTGTCCAACACGCTCGAGTTGTCCAACGTGGACCTTGGAGAAAACTTTATCGACATGATTGCCGCGCAGCGGGGATTCCAAGCCAACTCGAGAGTCATTACGACATCGGATGAACTTCTCCAAGAGTTGGTCAATCTGAAACGATAGGGTGATCGGTTTTAGCCCGGGAGCGCCGCTCCCGGGCCACCTGCACGCGCTAGGCTCGAACGAAGTCGTCTTCTTTCCGGCTCGACCCACCTCTCGTTACGTCAGTTTCTTGACGGTGTCAACGGATTGATTGACAACCAGCAGTTCCGAATCCCATCGGGTACCGCACTCGGCATGAAATCATACGCCAGGAGCGTTGATTAATGGTCTCCGAGATCCGAATCCGATGAGGAGGAAATGGCATATGCATTGCAACCTCCCTGAGCTGGCCAATGAGTCACTCGAGGAGGAGTTATGGCAGATGCAGCCGCGGCAGATGAAAAGGCTTCAGTAGCGGCCCCCGCTCCAGCGTTTCCAATTAAATTACTCATTATCGTTTCCGTTGCGGCCCTCGTCTTTGGCGTGGGGGGAGCGATGGTGGCCGTCAAATTTCTAGACGGGTCGGACAAATCTTCAGAAACTTCTGAAGAGCATAAAAGTGAGGTTGCAGTGAAGTCCGAGTCTCATAGTGGACCCGGAGGGAAACAAAGCAAGGCCACCGCACCAGGAGTCATGGTCGATTTGGACCCTTTCATTGTGAACCTTGCGGATACACCGGAGGTTCGTTACTTGAAACTGACCATCAAGCTTGAGGTGGAAAATGAAGCTGTGTCTGCTGACCTGTCCGCACGAGTCCCTCAAGTCCGAGATGCCGTGCTCGTTCTGCTCAGCAGCAAGGATGTGAATGCCGTGAGAACGACACAAGGGAAATTTCAGTTGCGCGACGAAATCACTCAACGGGTCAATGGTCTCCTCACTAAACCCGGTGTCCGGTCCGCCTATTTCACAGACTTCGTTGTGCAGTAAAAGCCGTTGCCATGGAAAAAATTCTCTCTCAAGACGAGATCGATGCGCTCTTGAAAGGAGTGGTGTCAGGAGAAGTCGATACGGCGCCCAAGGAAAACGAGGCGGTCGCTAAAGGCGTCAGGCAATACGATTTGTTCAACCAAGAGCGGATCATTCGTGGTCGAATGCCGACCATGGAGATGGTCAACGATCGGTTCATTCGCCGCCAATCCGTATCCTGGACCAACATGTTTCGCGACGCGGTCGAATTCGTCGTCGTCGGGACGCAGGTGATCAAGTTTGGCGAATTTCTGAAGAAGGTGCCGATACCGTCGTCCTTAAACGTGTTCCATATGCCGCCGTTACGAGGCAGCGCCCTCTTCGTGATGGATGCGTTCCTCGTGTATTTGATCGTGGATTATTTTTTCGGTGGGAAAGGTCAGACCCATGTGAAACTCGAAGGACGAGACTTTACCCCTGTCCAATTGAGGATCATCAAAAAGTTGCTGCTACAGGCTCTCGTCGACCTTGAGAAAGCATGGCAAGCCGTCGTGCCGGTGAAAGTGGAGCATTTGCGGTCTGAAACTAATCCTCAGTTCGCAATGGTGGTCACGTCCTCCGAGATCGTTGTGGTCGTTACGCTGCAAGTCGTGCTGGGGGAAACTGCGCGGGAGCTACACATCGTGTATCCCTATGCGATGCTCGAGCCAATCAAAGAAAAACTCTACTCTGGGTTAGTGTCCGATCAAGTGGATCAGAATGGCGACTGGAGTCAGCGATTCCGCGAACGATTGCAAGAATGCCCTCTTCCGATCGCGGTACGACTTGGAACTGCCACGGTGACGGTAAAAGATGTGATGAACTTTTCAGCTGGAGACGTCATCTTACTTGATCAGCGTCCAGGTGACCCGCTCGATTGTTACATCGAGGGCTATCACAAGTTTCAGGGCAGCCCCGGTATCTACAAGGGCAATCATGCCTGTCGTGTGACCACAACGATGAATTAATCCTTACAGAACGAAGAGAGCGATTATGGCTGAATCAGAATCTGCGATGCGCACGGATCTTCAAGCGGAAGGGAAGGGTGTTCCTAAGCCTGCCTCGTTTCCGTCCGTTCAAGGGACGGAAACAGGAGGAACCCCGAAGAATATGGATTTCCTTCTCGATATTCCCATGAGCGTAGCCGTGTACGTCGGGTCTACCAAGATGGCGATCCGCGATCTGTTGCAACTCGCCCAAGGCTCCGTCATCGAACTGGATAAATTGGCGGGTGAACCGATGGAAGTGATGGTGAATAACAAACTCGTTGCCCGTGGTGAAGTCGTGGTCGTGAATGAAAAATTCGGCATTCGACTGACAGATGTGGTGAGTGCCGCGGAGCGCGTGCAGCAGCTTCGTTAACCGGTCAGAGGGAGCGGTTGTGATCGATCTGTGGGAAAGCCTGTTCCGTACCGTTTCCGCCTTGGCCATTGTCCTGGTGTTGATGGGGATTGCGACGGTCATTGTCCGCCGCGTAATGGGGCATCGCTTGGGAGTGGTGGGAGGGCGTCCACTCGTTCAAGTGCTGGCGACGGGATATCTCGCCCCGCGTAAGACCGTGTCGCTCGTGTCGGTCGCCGGCGAGTATCTGATCGTTGGGACGACGGCAACTGATCTCGTTCCTTTGGGGCGTCTCAATGATTCGACCCGATTACATGAATTATTGGCGCAAACCACGGAGGCAGCAGCAACGCCGACGTCATCCCTGCCGGGTTCAGTCTTTTCGTCCTGGCTTCAGCGTTGGCCGGTCGTTCCGGTCCGTTCCGATAAGGATGCGCATGGGTAAGAGTCGACAATGGCGGAATACCATCATGTGGGTGACTGGTCTCTGTGCAACGGCACTCCTCCTGATCCCGCTCTCGGATGCGGTGGCGAGTGGTCCGTCCATCAGTTTCGATTTCGGACCAGACGGTCCCAAACAGACTGCCGTCGTCATACAAATCTTAATTCTCCTCACGGTGCTGTCCTTGGCGCCGGCCCTCTTCATTATGGTCACCTCGTTCACGAGGATTGTCATCGTGCTGTCATTCCTGCGTCAGGCTCTCGGCACTCAGGCGGTCCCTCCGAATCAAGTGCTCCTGTCTTTGGCGTTGTTCTTGACGATGTTCATTATGGCTCCGGTCGGTCAGGCTGTGTACAACAGCGCCGTACAACCGCTCATGGCTGAGCAGATCTCGTACGAAGAGGCATGGAAAAAGGGGAGCGAACCGGTGCGAGGGTTCATGCTACGACAAGTGCGGGACAAGGATCTTGAACTGTTCATCACATTGAGTAAAATCCCGAAGCCAGAACGAATCGAGGATGTCCCGACCCATGCCATCATCCCCGCGTTTATTCTCAGCGAGCTT
The DNA here is from genome assembly GCA_902500755.1 of uncultured Nitrospira sp. Taxonomy (GTDB): domain Bacteria; phylum Nitrospirota; class Nitrospiria; order Nitrospirales; family Nitrospiraceae; genus Nitrospira_D. The sequence continues at coordinate 60,212 of CABVRV010000003.1, read as the reverse complement.
CGGATTGCATTCCAAATCGGGTTTTTAATTTACATTCCATTTCTCATCGTCGATATGGTCGTCGCGAGCATTCTCATGTCGATGGGGATGATGCTGCTGCCTCCTGTGGTGATTTCTCTTCCGTTCAAGTTGATTCTCTTCGTCTTGGCCGATGGGTGGTATCTCGTGGTGGGATCGATGGTGCGAAGCTTTCAGTGAGTGAGTTGTCTCTTCGCGTAGAGTTGTCGGCGAGAGATCCTGGAGGAGTAATCGGCGGCAGCGTAGCGTGTGGTGACAAGCTCTCACGAGAGGGGAACACATGACGCCGGAGATGGTGACCGAACTGGGTAGACAAGCATTGGAAACGACGTTGCTGGTGTCATCCCCGATTCTTGGGCTGAGTCTGTTCATCGGGCTGGCCATCAGCGCGCTCCAGGCCATGACGCAGCTGAATGAAGCCACGCTGACCTTTGTGCCGAAAGTGTTGGCCCTTTTCGGAGCTCTCCTCGTGTTTCTTCCATGGATGCTGAACGTGATGACGGCCTATATGTCAAATCTGTTCATGAATATTCCTAACTACGTGCACTAGTAACAAACAATGGCGTTCACGCAGCCGATCCACATTCTGCTTCCTGAATTCCAGGCATTCTTAGTCCTCATTTCCAGGATTGGAGGGCTACTGGCCGCATTTCCTGTCTTGAGCGGACGAGCGGTTCCACTGAAAATCAAAGTTGCTCTTATTCTGGCATTGGGATTGTTGCTAGCTCCGATGGTCCATCTTCCGGTCGTGCCCTATGATCCGCTGGCTCTCGCCGCAGGACTCGTGAGCGAAATGACGATCGGATTGGCGATCGGACTGGCCGTGCGGCTGTTTTTCAGCGCGCTGGAGGTTGCGGGTGAATTGATCGGCATCCAAATGGGGTTTGGTGTCGTCCAGCTTTTCGATCCGGCCACCGCGCACCAAACTCCGATCATCGGTCGATACTTCACCTTGCTGGCGTCGCTCGTGTTTCTCTCTCTCAATGGGCACATGATTCTCGTTGCCACTATTCTGTCAAGCTACGAGGCTATTCCAGCGTTTGGGGCCTCCCTTCCAAGCGAAGTGGGCGATGATGTCCTGCGTCTTTCTCAGAACATGTTCGTGCTCGGCTTGAAGTTGGCCGCACCCGTGCTCGTCGTGATTTTCATGATTAATATCCTTTTAGCCATGCTGGGACGAGCGGTCAGTCAAATCAATGTGTTCGTTATAAGCTTTCCCGTCACGATTGCCGGTGGATTGGCCATACTGGCGCTCTCGATGCCTTTTACGGTGAACCTCTTGGCTCGTGAGATAGAACGTCTCCAACTGACGATTCAGGCACTTCTAAAAGCGTTGGGACATGGCTGAAGACGATAAGTCGAACAAGACAGAGCCCGCGACTCCGAAGCGAAAGGAGGAAGCACGCCGAAAGGGGCAGGTCGCCATGAGCCGCGACGTGTCAACGGCGGCTATTCTGGTAGGCGGCATTGGGTTGTTGGCCGCCATGTTGCCGGTCGGTCTTCAACGAATGACGGAGATGACACGACAAGGTCTGACGCTCTCCTTTCCAGTCGACTTTTACGATGGGATGTCGATTGAACAGGTCTATATGGTCGTGATTCAGGCCGGGCTCACAGTCTTTGCGTTAAGTCTCCCGATCGTCGTGGGGGTGTTGGTGCTGGGAAGCGCCGCCTCGCTGCTGCAGACAGGCCTGTTATGGAAATCAAACGGACTGCAACCGGAGTTCGCCCGCATCAATCCGATCAAAGGGCTCTCCAAACTGACCTCCTTCCGCTCCGTGATGGAGTTGATCAAAGGCCTGCTGAAGATCGCAATTGTGACGGGTGTCGGTATCTGGGTCGCACGCTACGACATCCTACGAATTCCGGAACTGATCGAGTTCGATTTGGGGTCCGTCTTGCAGGTGACCGGTCAATTGTCCCTCAAAGTCGGATTGGTTGTTTCTGGAGCCATCGCAGTGCTCGCAGTGCTCGACTATTTCTATCAGCGCTATGAATGGGAACGAGACCTTCGCATGTCGAAGGAAGAGATTAAGGAAGAACACAAAACCACGGAAGGCGACCCTCTGATCAAGAATCGAGTGCGGACTGTCCAGCGAGAACTTACAAAGAAACGCATGATGGCTGCGGTCAAGACGGCGGACGTCGTGATCACGAACCCGACACATTTGGCGGTCGCCCTGAAATATGACACGTCAAAGATGTCGGCGCCGGTTGTTGTCGCGAAGGGCGCGGGTCTGATTGCGGAGCGTATCCGAGAGCTGGCGCGGCATCATGGAGTGGCGGTCATCGAAAACAAGTTTGTTGCAAGAACGATCTTTAAACTTGTCGATATTGGGAGGGAGATTCCCAATGATCTCTATCGTGCGGTGGCCGAGATCCTGGCGTTCGTGTATCGCGCTAAAGGCGTAACACCATGAGCATGATATAGGCACGTACAGTTATGACAACAGCAACAGAACCAGTAGGACCGACGCAGTTCCTTAAACACCCGGACATCATGATGTCCGTCGGGGTTGTAGCCATTATCATGGTGATGTTGCTGCCGTTGCCACGGTTCATGCTCGATTTGCTGTTGAGTTTTGATATTACCCTCTCGGTCCTCATTCTGCTGGTGGGACTTCAAGTGCGGCGGCCGATCGAGTTTTCTGTGTTTCCTTCGATTCTTCTCATGATCACGTTGTTCCGGTTGTCCCTCAATATTGCGTCGACCAGACTGATCTTGCTGCATGGCAATGAAGGGGCCGGGGCGGCCGGGGAAGTCATTCGGGCATTCGGAAATTTCATTGTGGGAGGGAATTACACAGTCGGCTTGGTGGTCTTCACCATACTCGTCATCATCAATTTTGTCGTGGTGACGAAAGGGGCAGGGCGCGTGGCCGAGGTGGCTGCTCGGTTCACGCTGGATGCGATGCCCGGGAAACAGATGAGCATTGACGCGGATCTTAACTCCGGTCTGATCAACGAAACCGAGGCGCGACGCCGAAGGCGGGAGATTACGGAAGAGGCGGACTTTTACGGTGCGATGGACGGTGCCAGCAAATTCGTGCGAGGCGACGCGATCGCGGCTGTGATTATCATTTTGGTCAACATTCTCGGTGGGTTGGCGATCGGCATTCTGCAGCAAGGGATGAGTCCGGGGCTGGCAGCGCAGACCTATACGGTGCTCACCGTTGGTGAAGGATTAGTCGCGCAGATTCCGGCGCTGATTGTTTCGACTGCGGCCGGTATCGTTGTGACTCGGGCTGCTTCAGAAACAGACCTAGGCGGGGAGATGGCTCGTCAGCTGTTGATGTCCTCCAAAGCAGTGGGGATCGCCGCAGGCATTCTTTTGGCGCTTGGACTTGTTCCTGGCCTTCCCCATGCAGCCTTCCTGTTGTTGGGAAGCGCTGTCGCATGGATTGCCTACCATCTCCATCAGCAGGAACAGATTCAGGCAGCCCCAACACCAGCTCCTGTCACCGCCAAAGTAGAAGAAGGGATGACTCGTGTGACGCCGCTCGATCTCATGGAAGTCCAGGTAGGGTATGGACTGATCGGACTGGTTGAGGGCACGCAAGGGACTGCGTTGCTCGATAGGATTAAGGCGTTACGTCGACAATTCGCCGAATCGATGGGCTTTGTTGTGCCGCCGATTCATATCCGTGACAACCTGCAGCTACGCCCGAACGAATATGCCATTATTTTGAAGGGGGTGGAAGTTGCGAAGGCCGACGTGGTGCCAGGCCATCTCTTGGCGATTGATCCTGGCACCGGTCAGCGAGGGTTGGTGCAGGGGATTGAGACCAAAGAACCTGCGTTTGGCTTGCCAGCTCTCTGGGTTCCTGATGATGCTCGAGAGCAAGCTCAAATGGCCGGTTATACGGTGGTTGATGCGAGTTCCGCCATCGCCACACATCTTTCCGAGTTGATCAAGCGTCATGGCCATGAATTACTGGGAAGGCAAGAGGTTCAAGCGTTATTGGATGAAGTTGGGAAGTCGCACCCTAAATTGGTAGAAGAACTCATCCCAACACTGCTGCCGCTTGGGACAGTCGTGCGTGTCCTCGGAAATCTGCTCAAAGAAGGCATTCCAATTCGAGACATCCGATCCATCCTGGAGGCTGTTTCAGATCAGGCCACGAATACGAAAGATGCAGACATCCTGACGGAATATGCGCGGCAGTCGCTTGCGAGGACTATCACCAAACAATATCAGGCACCGGACGGTACGCTCCAGGTCATTACGTTGGACCCACGACTTGATCGGTCTTTAGCGGACCAAGTGGCAGCTTTGCCGCCTGGCGTCGCATTGAACCTCGATCCGACGGTCTCGCATAAACTTCTGAGCAACTTGAAACAAGCGGCTGAGCGGGTTGCGGCTCGAGGGCAGCAACCGATTGTCCTGTGTTCTCAAGCGGTGCGCCGCCACCTCCGGCGGCACAGTGATCGTCTGTTGCATTCCGTGCCCGTGATGGGACTAAACGAAGTTGATTCTTTCGTTCGTTTGCAATCCCTCGATACTGTTCGCATCGACTTGGAATTGGCACAGCCATCCTAGGGTAAATCATGAAGGTGAAGATATTTCATGCCGTGACGATGCAGGATGCTATGCGAGCCATTAAAGAAGAGCTTGGGCCGGACGCCATCATCCTCTCGTCAAAAGAAGTGCGTGAAGGGGGACGATTGCTGCGTGTATTTAATCGACCGGTGTTGGAAATTATGGCGGCCGCTGAACACGAAGCCCAACAGCCTCCCCAGCTGAAGGACAGCCGTCAAAACAGCGATCGATCCATACCTCTTCCCGCTGCTCAACCTCCTTCGCCGGCGGCCTTGCAAACGTTTCAGCAAACGCTGCAAACCATGCTGCAGCTGAATCACGAAGCTATTACTCCCTCCGTGGATCGACCGTCTGCTCCGTCGAAACTAAAACGCCCTCAACTAAAGCGACAGGGGCTCCATCACCTACGCAGTGCAATGACCGAACTGAGTAGTTTGATACAGGACCTCTCTCACGAGAACACTCAGGCGGGGAGTCCTGCCATATCACCCTTCCTCATGACTCTGCGCCGCACCCTCATTGCAGGTGGGCTCGATCCGGCAACGGCTACCGCACTCGTGAATGAGGCCCACTCGACTATCCAGCATGAGGGAACGTGCGACGAGAAGTCGGCTAAATATGCGCTACAGCGAGCTATTGGACGGCGTGTCGCAACGAGCGGCTCTTTTCTTGATGACCGAGCGCATCCCACGGTCGGCATTCTCCTTGGACCAAGTGGAAGCGGAAAAACTTCCGCTGTGGCCAAGATGGCGGCCTATTATCGTCAAGAGCAAGGGAAATCCGTCGCGCTGATCAGCTTTGATGCGCATCGCGAAAATGCTGTGGCGCAGTTGCGGCGGTATGCCAGGATTGTGGGAGTGCCATTCGCGTGTGCGCTGTCAGCTCGACAGGTATCTGAAGGGCTCCGCCGTCATACTCGAGTCGATCTGGTGCTCATCGACATGCCCGGAATCGGACCGGACGATCTTACGGTGGCCAAAGAGTTGTGCCGTCTCCTACCGGAAGGGACGGTCGCAACACACCTGGTCCTCTCGGCTTTTACCGGAACGCATGAAGCTCATCGCATCATCAGACGCCTTGACGATCTCCCACGATTGCGACTGCTTTTTACCAAACTCGATGAGGCGGAATCGTTGGGGACGATCTTTGAAGTCGCGCACCAAGCCGGTATTCCCCTTTCCTATTGGAGTGTTGGGCGGCGAGTGCCCGGGGATATCGAAGTCGCCTCATCGGAACATCTGGCTGCTCTCCTCACTACGGAAGGGGGTACTGGTGTTCAGCCACTCAGTCGTCAGTCGGGTCGAACATCGGTCGCAACTCCTGCCATGACAGGAGTTGGAACTCACCGCGGATAATTGGTTGGAGGTCACGCTATGCAACTCAGAATGAGAAAAGCCGTCCTTGTGTCGGATGATGTGGATGCAGGAGGTGAGTTGGCCACTCAAGTCATTGCTGTCGCCAGCGGGAAAGGTGGGGTTGGAAAAACTAACGTGGTGGCGAATCTTGCGGTGTCGCTCTCGAAGGCAGGGAAACGAGTACTTCTCCTCGATGCTGATCTTGGTCTCGGCAATCTTGATGTACTCCTAGGACTTGTTCCACGACATACCATCGAAGACGTGTTGGTCGGCACCCATACCCTAGCGGAGATCATGCTGAAAGGTCCGGCAGGGATCCATGTTCTGCCGGCCAGCTCAGGTGTCCCACGCCTGACGTCATTGACGGAATCGCAACAGTTGATGATTCAAGAACAGCTGGCAGATCTCGCTGCAGAGATGGACGTGCTTCTGATCGACACTGGTGCGGGGATCTCGCCGAACGTCACCTTTTTTGCCTCGTCGGCAGATGAGACGATGGTGATCATCTCCCCGGAACCCACCTCGCTCACGGACGCGTATGCCTTGATCAAGGTCTTGGCTCGCCAATACCGAGAACGTCGGTTCAAGGTCCTCGTGAATCAAGCTAAAAGTCCCCGAGAAGCGTCAGAAGTGTTTGGGAAGCTTGATGTGGCGGTCGATCGTTTCCTTCATGTATCCGTCGAGTTGGTCGGAGCGATTCCTTACGACGACTACATTCATATGGCAGTGATGCAACAAAAGGCAGTTTCCGACATGTTTCCAGACGCGCCGGCTGCGCAAGCATTCAAGCGGCTTGCGCAACAGGTGGTTCAGTGGCCGAAGCCCGGCCTCCCCAAAAGCTCTGTGCAACTCGTTTGGCAACGATCAGCCACGCATGCCGGTGGCTGAACACAAGCTCGAATGGAACAAACATGAGAAAGACTGCCGTATCGCATGTGCGTAAATCCTTCATTGCGCAGGGAGCCAGGCGCGAGGAACTCATCAAAGAGTTCGCTCACGTGATTCGCGCGATGGCTCATCGGCTGGCCTTTCGACTCCCAGCCTACTTGGATGCCGAGGATCTGATCTCAGTCGGCACCATTGGGTTGATGGATGCCATGGACAAGTACGATCCCACTCGAGAGGCGAAATTTAAGACCTATGCCGAGTTCCGCATTCGGGGCGCCATGTTGGATGAAATTCGCTCGATGGATTGGATTCCGCGATCCGTTCACGAACGCATCGGGTTGCTCCAAAAAACGCATGTGACACTCATGAGCCGACTGGGTCGCCCTCCGCATGATGAGGAGGTCGCGGCGGAGTTGAAGATGTCGATGGAGGAGCTGGACGATTTCATCACCCGCGCCCGAGGCGCCGTGCTGATCAGCGTCGACGATTTGAGTCTACAGGAGCCGGACGGCCATAAAGTGGTCAAGATGCTGGCGGACACGCATACTCCTGATCCACTCTCGTCCTTGGTCAACGAACGCGAACGTGAAGTGATCGCCACGGCCATTCGGCTGCTGCCGGAAAAAGAACGGCTGGTGCTGACACTCTATTACTATGAAGAGCTCACCATGAAGGAAATCGGAGAGCTCATGAAGGTGACTGAATCACGCGTCTGTCAAGTCCACACGAAGGCTATCATTCGTCTCAAAGCGCACTTGCAAGCGACGAGTTGATCGAACCGAAACCGGACAGCTCGTGGAATGTGGTGGTGTGGGTGAAGACCTCTTTCATGGGTATTCCCCCACAGTACTTCCTCAACCCCATTTCCATAACCATGAGAGGAGTATGAGCGATGGCGCGCAATCATCCCGCTAGGAATATTTTTCACTAGACCTGGTAGGAATGGCCTAGGGCTAAACTCCCTGCCGATAATAGCTGATGTCATCTCCCGCCTCTATCTCCTGAGTAAACCGACACATTTTCAGACTCACAGTGCTGGCGACTTCAGGGGGCCCGCATTCGTGAAACTGGCATAAGGGTTGCTGTTTGTTGTGCGACATTAAAAGGAGTCGACAGCATGAATCGAGGCATCTATCCCATTTTGTCCGGCGCTCTGGCGCATGAGCGTCGGATGCAAGTATTTGCCAATAACATGGCGAATGTGAATACCGCCGGTTTCAAACAAGACGAACAGGCCTTTAAGGCGATCTTTCCGAAGTACCACGCGGTGATGCCGACGAGTGGTCGAACTGTTGGATTGGCGCAACAGATCATGGCCAGGCCCTTCGGTCCGACCGAACGCGCGTTTGTGGCACCTCACCAGATCAAGACGACGTTTGAAGCCGGGCGGGTTCGACTGACCGGCAATCCACTGGATCTCGCCATTCAGGGTCGTGGATTTTTTGAAGTGGAGACACCCCAAGGTCTCCGCTACACCAGGAACGGCATGTTATCACTCGATCGTGAACATCGGCTGGTAACTGGATTGGGGCATCCCGTGATGGGGACCAAAGGCAAAATCACCATTCCTCCAGGGAAGCTGGAGATTTCTGAACAGGGGGACATCAAAGTCGACGGAAAATCTGTCGCGACCATCAAGGTCATGGAATTTCCTGATGATGACATGCCGCAGAAGTCGTCGGATGGACTGTTTTTTTCAGAAAAAGGCACTGTGAGCAAGAATCCGCAGATTCAGGTCGGACATATCGAAGAGTCAAACGTAAACTCGATCGGCGAGATGGTCAAGATGATCCAGGGCATGCGCAACTATGAATCCACGCAAAAACTGATTCAGACGCTTGATCGAATGGCCGAGATCGCAATTCAAGATGTCGGTCGAGTGGTGTAATGCCGTGAAACGTATCTTGTAAAACGTGAAGCGTCCGAAATCGGCACAAGCGACACTGGAGGAACGCCATGATCAGAGCCATGTGGACAGCGGCAACTGGAATGACGGCTCAACAGATCAATGTTGATACGGTTGCCCATAACCTCGCGAACGTCAACACCAATTCCTTTAAGAGAAGCCGCGCAGAATTCGCAGATCTGCTGTATCAGATTCAACGGCTTCCCGGCACGAATGCGTCCAACGTCGGGGTGTTTCCTGTCGGTATTCAGGTCGGAGCCGGGGTGCGCCCGACGACTGTGGCTAAGGAATGGATTCAGGGGAACATGCGGCAAACAAACAATGAACTGGATCTTGCCATAGATGGCGCGGGGTTCTTTCAAGTGTCCCGTCCGGACGGGACGATCATGTACACCCGAAATGGTTCGTTTAAGCGCGACAATGTGGGGAATGTCGTGACCGGTGACGGAGACCTGTTGAACCCTGTTATCACCATTCCTTCAGGCGCGCTTAAGGTGGATATTGGTCAGGATGGGACGGTCTCGGTCCTACTTCCCGGAGTCACACAAGCCTCCCAAGTGGGACAAATCCAGCTCACACGGTTCGACAACCCTTCCGGTTTAGTCGCGATGGGGAACAACCTTTTTATCGACAGTTTTGCATCCGGGCCGCCGACACAAGGAACCGGTGGTTTTACCACTGGGTTCGGCACGATCCAGCAAGGATTTTTGGAAAGTTCCAACGTCAATCTTGCTGAAGAAATGGTCAATATGATCATTGCCCAGCGCAGTTATGAGATCAATTCGAAGACGATTCAGGCTTCCGATGAAATGATGGCCATTGCCAATAATCTCAGACGATAAGGAGTACTCCGTGTCTAGGATCTCGATTATCCTCATCATCGGAGCCTTCTTGGCTGTGACGACGGCGACGGGCGGAACCAGCGCAGACGCTCATCCAACTTCCGTGAAAAGTGGGTCGTCGATGCAGGGGAAAGTTGCAGACGGGAGGGAAGGCACGAGTACTAGTGAAGTGACTTCCGAATCATTGAGGAAGGCCATCGAGAAATATCTAAGGGGCGAGTGGGGACAGAAGGTGAAGACTGCACATGTGACGATCTTAGAGCCTGCTGATGCTATTACCATTCCTGGAGGCTCGATCGAGCTTCACGTCATTACAAGTTCTACAGAAGATGGCCCAGGGCGGCGGATGTTTCGGGTGGTTGCGACAAGCGGCAAATCCAGAAAGACCATCCAAGTGGTCGCAGAAGTGACGGCGATAATCGATGCCATCGTTCCTAATCGATTTCTTAAGGCCGACGAACTGATCGATGTCGGAGATATCAAGACTGTACAGATGCGGGTGCATCAGGTGAATCATCCCTTCCTTACCCAGGAGAGCGAGGTTATAGGAATGAGCGCAGCACGACCGCTTCCGCCAGACGTTCCGCTGCGCCAAGCATTCGTCAGGCTCCCTTTGGCGGTGAAGAAAGGCGATCGAGTCCTCATCGAAGCGCAACGTGGAGGTCTCTCGATTCGGACCTACGGCATTACGAAATCGAGCGGACAGGTCGGACAGACCATCACGGTTGCCAATTTAGATTCTGGCAGGGAACTGACGGCCAAGGTGGTTGGTCCTAGCCTTGTTCAGGTGGAGTTCTAGCGGGATGTTGCCGGAGATCTTCAGGCCCAAGATGTGGGTGACGTATCCAGGAGCGAGGACTCACGGCAACGATTTGCGCAGCCTTCACAACGCAATATGGTTCTTCCGAGGATTATCTGTGAGTTATCTCTGTGCAGCCGTGGTCCTCTTGCTTCAAGGATGTGCGAGTCCTCCGGATGTCTCCAGTAAGATCGCTGTCACTCCTCTGCCTCCACCGAAGACCGTGGGTTCACTCTGGCAGGAAGAAAACGGACGAGCCTATCTCTATGAAGATCTCCGTGCCATGCGGATCGGCGACATTCTCACCGTCAAGATCGTGGAAAATCACAAGGGGTCAAAATCGGCTGATACAGAGGCGCAACGCGAATCAACGATTAAAAACAGTCTTGTTGGTAGCGCGATGGGATATATCGGAATACCCGGAATACGATTCAGCGATGAAACTCGACGCGGAATGGGGATTGACGCGAGCGCCAACAGCAAATTCGGTGGGAAAGGCGCCACCAGCCGAGCCGGGACTCTGACCGGGACCATCTCTGCGATCGTGACCGAGGTGCTACCGAACGGGGATCTTCGCATTGAAGGGCGACGAGAGGTCAGCGTAAACAGTGAAAAGCAGCTGATGAGTATCGGCGGAATCGTGCGTCGAGTGGATGTCGATACCAAGAATACCGTCCTGTCCTCCGCCATCGCTGATGCCAAGATCGAATATTCCGGCCTCGGCGTTCTCGATGATGTTCAACGGCCTGGATGGTTTGTTCGGATTCTTGATTGGATCTATCCATTTTGATGAAGGATGTTGTATGCCGGCTCCATTGAAACGTCAGCCAGTGCGGAGGAGTACGTTAAAAAAACGTCCCCTTAATCTTCATACTCTACAGATGATGTTACAAAGCGGAGTGGTGCGACGGGCCGATTGCAATCCTCCCGGTGTCAACCATGCACCATTGCACCGGGTGGGTGATGTTGACCGCGACTCCACGAATGACACAGTGACGGAGCAGGGATGGCTGGCGCGCGTCTTCCTTGGTCGAAAACAGAAATCCCAAGTCTCGAAACGTTCGCAGATACGATAGGTGTCATACCTCATGATTGTACGACTTTTCTTTTTGTTGGGTGTATCGGTGCTGGGATCTATTTGCTTTTCTCCTCCGACTGCCGACGCAGTGAGAATCAAGGACATAGGCGTCATTGAGGGTGTGCGTGAAAACCAGCTGCTGGGCTATGGTCTGGTGGTGGGTCTGGATAGTACTGGAGACCGTGTCATCGGCGGCCAGTTCACGATTCAGGCCATGATGTCCATGCTGAACAAAATGGGGGTGAATCTTGTGATTGACCCCATTCAATTGCTGACCAGGAACATCGCCTCGGTCATGGTTACGGCCAAGCTTCCTCCATTCTCAAAACCTGGTATGACGTTGGACGCAGTCGTATCATCTATGGCGAACGCCAAGAGTCTACAAGGAGGCACGCTCTTACTGACACCGTTGAAAGCAGCCAACCAACAAGTCTTTGCTGTTGCGCAGGGGCCGGTCTCCATCGGGGGGTTTCTAGGAGGCAGTGGAGGAGCAGGAGGAGCCACGGTGGTCAAGAATCACCAAGCGGCCGGAGTGGTCCCTGGGGGAGCGATCATTGAAAAAGAGCTGCTCGTCAACATTGATTCGTGGGAAACGGTTTCAGTGCTCCTCCGGCAACCTGATTTTACAACCGCCATCAGAACGGCCGAAGCCATCGAAGGCACGTTCGGAAAAGGCAGTGCGTCCGCCGTCAACGCCGGATATGTCAGAGCGACGATTCCGCAGACCTTCCAGGGGCGTGTCGTCGAGTACATCGCATCGATTGAGGGGCTTGATGTCGCCGTCGATGCTGTAGCTAAGGTCGTCGTCAATGAACGGACTGGAACGGTAGTGCTGGGTGAGCACGTGCGGATTTCGACGTGCGCGATTTCGCATGGCAATCTCACGATCTCGGTAAAGAATACGTTAAACGTATCTCAGCCATCAGCTCCGCTTATTGGTTCCGCAGCCGGGCAAACAACCGTCACTCCGGATGTTCAGACAGAAATAAAAGAACAGGAATCGCGTCTGATCGTTGTGGATGAAACGGTAACGTTGGGAGAGGTCGTGCGAGCGCTTAATGCGGTTGGTGTGACCCCTCGTGATCTTGTCGCAATTCTCTCGGCATTGCGGGCAGCCGGTTCACTTCAAGCTAATCTTGAGATAATTTAAGCAATAATATGATTAATAATGTAAATACTTCACATGGTGATGATTCTAAATGGGGATCTTCACCATTATATGCAGATCCGACTTGGAATATCGGAGCCGGCCATTTCGGCCATCGACTTAACTCATTGAAATCAAATGATATTAGTGAGAATCGCGAGCAGTTGATTCACGCCGGACGGCAATTCGAAGCCTATTTTATCTCATATTTACTGAAGGTTATGAGAGAAACGGTTCCCGAGGGAACCATTGCAAACAAGCAAGGAGCCTATTTTTACTCATTTTATGATGAGGAAATCGGGGTTCGAGCAGCAGACTCTGGAGGGATAGGGATTGCCAAAATGGTTCAGGAATATGCGGATAAACATTTTTCTCCGACCCCGGTGAAGAACTCAAGTTCTGACGGGTAGGAGCCGATAAGGATTACGACTGGGGTAAAGGCCATCACACGTGTAGCCTTATAGCTCGGGCAAGAAACGTGGGGAAGGAGTGAGGGTATGCAAATTTCAGGTCATGGGAAAGTCGATCATCTTGCAAAGGTGTTGCTTGGAGTTCACGAAGCTGAAAGTTCCGGGGCTCGACAAGCAACTGCTCGCACCCAAGCGGGGAAAGATGAAGTTCAGATTTCCACCCAGGCGAAGGAACTGCAACGGATTCGCGAGTTGGTAAATCAACCGGATCCTGAGCGGGCTGAACGAGTGGAGAGCATCAGGCGCTCCCTTGAGAGTGGAACGTATGATGTCAGTGGCCGTGCGGTAGGTGATGCCCTTGTGAGACAGGTTCTGACAGACGCCATACTCTAAGCCACGTCAGTTTCCTGCAAGTGCGACAGCAACGGACGGACTTCCGTTCTGGCCTATGGATGGGCAGGTTGTCGATCGTGAATATCTCAAGCTCTCTCGATCAGTTAATCGATCTCCTTGCGCGTGAATCCGCGCAATGTGAACTGCTCGCACACAACATCCGTCAAGAGCGCGACGCCATCAAACGCATGGCCCTCGACGAGTTTCTCTCGATTAATCAAGCCAGAGTTTCAATTCTTGAGTCTCTCAGCGGTCTGAAGAAAGAGTTTGACGCATTCGTACGTGATTTAGCCGTTACCCAGGATGTACCAGAAACGGGTCGAACATTAACGAATATCCTGCAACGAATGAAGAGCACACAGACTCACGCGATCTTGCAACAGTACGAACGACTCGCAGAACGAGTTCGAGCAGTGCAGCAGGATATTGCGGTCAACCAGGTGCTTGTGAAAAATATTCAGTCGTTTCTCGTCCGGGCATTGGAAGCGCATCGTCAGCCCGCTCCGGGAAGCGACGTCTATTCGACCCTAGGCGGTCGAAACGCTGGCGCCATGCCGGCGACATTAATCAGGCGGAGGGGGTGAAGATCGATGGGGCTGAACGCACTGCTTGATGTTGCAAAGACCGCCCTCTTTACCGCACAACAAGCCTTGACGGTCACCGGCCATAATATCAGTAATGTGAACACTCCGGGCTTCTCCAGGCAACAAGTCATACTCACGGAAGAGCGGCCTGTGGATGGGAGTCCGGGGCAAGTCGGCACGGGAGTGAAAATTGCTGAGATCCGACGCGCTGTGGACGGATTCTTGAACCGGGAGTTGACGCAGTCTCATGAGGATCTTGGCCAGTTTACCGTGGCACGTGAGGAACTGAACAGGCTTGAGAGTCTGTTGGGAGATGCGCGTGGGCAGGGTTTGTCGGGGAAGTTGAACGAGTTCTTCAAAGCACTGCAGGATGCGACCACGACACCGTCTCAGATCGCTCCGCGTTCCGTCGTCCTCTCACGAGCCACGACTCTGTCAAGTACGTTCCATCAGCTCAATGCGGATTTGGTGGAGACCCGCCGCGCCGTTGATGCGCAGATCGGTGTGACGATCAGCGAGATCAACAGCTTGACGGGAAAGATTGCCGAGTTCAACAGCCAGATTAAATCTGCCGAAGTGAGTGGCCAAAATGCCAATGACCTTCGTGATCAGCGAGACCTGGCCGTTAATGAGCTTGCCACGCGAGTTGAGGTGCTTACCCTTGAACGTCCGGACGGCACGGTCTCAGTCTTTACCGCCCGCGGGCTTGTCTTAGTGGACCAGGAAACGACCCGTAAGCTCGTCGGGGTGGAATCTCCAGATAACCAAGGTTTGATAGATATTGGATATGATATTGGGGGGCCCCAACCGTCTGTCATTAACGACCTGATAAGCACCGGGAAGGTGCGTGGGCTTCTGGATGTCCGGGATCGCACGATTCCTTCAGTCCAACGAGGGATCAATGCCCTGGCTGGCTCTCTTCTCACTGAGGTGAACCACATTCACCGAGTGGGGTATGGTCTCGATGGTTCCACCGGAGAGGATCTCTTTTCGGGATTATCGGTTACAACGAACGCGCCGACCACAAACAGTGGCACCGCCTCGATTGCGAACGGGACGGTCACTGCGCCGAGTCTCCTGACCTTCCATGACTACGAGATTCGATTTACGGGACCTAGCGGGTACGCAATAGTCGATGCAACAACGGGAGCTGGTATCAGAGGGAACTATACTGGAACAGTGCTGACACCTCCGACAGTGGATGCGCCTGTCAGCATTGTGACGGGAGTGAACGATACACTGGTTGTATCGGTAGACGGAACGACTTCGGGAACCATTACGCTCAACGGTACCGGATCACCGGGCCTGGCGTATATCTCTGGCGACGCGCTTGCCGAGGAGCTTCAAAGCAAAATCAACGCGGACAGCGCACTGGCCGCAGCCGGTCGGCAGGTCACGGTGTTGTTTGATCACACAACACACCGACTCGTTTTGCGGTCAAATTCTGTCGGCGGGACCAGTGCTGTGGATGTGACGGGTGGAACGGCACGAGCGACGCTCGGATTATCGGGCGGGGTCAGCACGGCGGCGTCGGGCACGTATAGCGGGCCTCAAACATTTCATTTGGACGGGATTGCAGTGACGGTCTCCGGGTCACCGGCGGCCAACGATGTCTTGAACGTAAACTCTCGCGACAACGCCGCGAGGGATTTAGCTGTTGCGTTCTCAGATCCGTCAAAAGTTGCGCTCTCGTCCACACGAGCGGGTGTCCCGGGTAATAGTGAGAACGGTCTGGACCTCGTCGCGCTCCAGTCAAAAACCGTCACCGGCCTCGACAATGCGACGCTGTTCGACGCCTATCGTAAGACCGCGACCGATCTGGGCGTGGCCTCTCAAGTCGCAGGGCAGCGGCTTGAGACGGAAGAGATCCGCCACGAACAACTCCAGAATTTCCGTGCCCAGGCGTCCGGTGTCTCGCTTGATGAGGAACTCGTCAATCTTCTTAAGTTTCAACGGGCGTTTGAAGCGGCGTCACGCATGATCGTCGCTGCTGATGAAATGATGTCGACGTTGATTTCCCTCAAACGATAGACGGAGGAGCCTGCCATGCGTGTGACAGAACAGCAGGTGTTTGGATTTCTGGTCAACAACTATCAACGGGCTCGATCCAAAGCACTCCGCTTGCAGGAACATCTCGCCACCGGCAAACAGGTCTTGCAACCTTCCGACGACCCTGGTCGTTTCCATCGGATTGTCGGAGAACGGACGACATTGGCAAAGTTGGAGCAACGGCTCCGCAATATTTCAACCGCCACGACACGAGTGGAATTGGCCGATACATCGCTCCAAGGTACGACGGCAGCCCTGTCTCGTATTAGGCAGCTGGCGGTTCAGTTTGCCTCTGATACAAACGGCGCGACAGAACGAGTTGCTGGTGCACACGAAGTGCAAGCACTCTTGCAGCATTTACTGCAACTCGGCAATGCTGAGTTCGATGAGAACCAACCGGTGTTTGGAGGCACAAGCCGACATGGATTCGCTGCGGGGCTGGTGGTGTCTACCCCCATTACCCTGACGAACGCTGTCGCGGACACGTTGACCGTGACAATTGATGGTGTGACGTCCGGCTTGATCGATTTAACCAGCGGCACCGAGACGCTCAGCGGTTCTGACGTCGCTGCACGGGTGCAGAGTCGGATCAATACCGATGCAACCTTACTTGCCGCAGGGAAAAGTGTTTCCGTGACGTATGACAATGCTCGGCTCGTGATTGCCTCCAATTCTGAGGGGGCGAGTGCAGAAGTAGCAGTGATTGGTGGCTCTGCGCGTACGCTGCTTGGATTCAACGGAGGCAGTGCGGCCGACGGCGCCGTGACGTTCGCCCCCACCGTGATCACGCAAGCAGCTTCGGCCAACAGCGGAGGAGCCATCGTCTCTCAGGGGCAGGTGCGTGATGCGAACGTCGCGTCGTTCGACAATTATGTCGTCCGATTCACTGGTCCCACCAGCTATGACGTTCTCAATACCTCGGCACCGGTAAGGGTGACTGCGAGCGTAGCCAATGTAGGACGGGTCGGTGCTATTGATACCGGAGTGATTGACCCACAGCGGGTTACCCTCGATTCGTACGAGATTCAATTTACGTCTCCTACACAGTATTCGGTCGTCAATACGACGACCGGGTCAACCCTTTCAACTGGGAACAACTATGTGTCCGGCGGAGCGATCGAATTCGATGGCTTGCGTGTGGTGCTTTCAAACGGACAACCAGGATCACCAGTGGCTGGTGATCGATTGACCGTCGCGCTCACTCCCAAGACGGTGCTTGAGGGACAGGCGTACGCCTCAGGCGCCCCGATCACGTTTGAGGGCATTCAGCTCTCGATCACGAACGACACGGGGTCTCCAACTGCTGGGGATTTATTCCATATCGTCAGCCAGAGCAGATATGCGGGCGATTCCGCAACTCACAAAATTGAAGTGGCAGACGGGGAGGTGATCCCCACGAACGTGCTTGGCCATCACGCCTTCAGCGGCCCGAATGTGAATCTCTTTGAAACAGTGCAGCATCTGCTTGCAGCGCTACGGGGAAACTTCAAGGCCGGAATCGTGGAGAGCCTGGGTGACTTGGACCGTGCACTTGGGCAGGTATCGGCGGCTCAGGCTGAAGTCGGTGCGCTCGCGAATCGCCTGGAAGCCACCTCATCGGCATTGGAGGACGCGAAAGTGCTGGCAACCAACACGTTGTCCTCATTCGAAGACATCGACTTGGCACGAACCATCTCCGATCTCACCCTGCAAGAGTATGCCATTCAAGCTGCAGGCGAAACGCTCGGGCGGATATTCGAGAATTCTCTCCTGAAGCACCTGCGGTAAGTCATCTATCAAGTTTGCATCATGGATGGCCGATAATTCTATGGAACACTGTGTAGCCATGGAAGACGAGTATGCTGGTACTTACACGTCGACGGGGAGAGAGTGTCACGATCGGCCCCGACATCCGTGTCGTCGTGCTGGGTGTGAAAAGCGGGCAGGTTCGACTCGGAATCGAAGCGCCGCCGGCCGTCGCGGTTCATCGGGAAGAGGTGTATTCGAGGATTCAAGAAGAGAACCAGTTAGCTTCGAAAACGCAGGCCGTGCCGCTCGAGGCATTTCGTCGCCTCATTCCTGTGAAACGCCGCCTGGCTTCGTGAGGATAGATTTGTGAAGTGCACATCGACCCGCTTTGGATCTTTCGAAGTTTCCGAGGACAGTATCGTCCGGTTTCCTTCCGGGCTGCTTGGGTTTCCCGAGCAACAGCGTTACGTGATACTTGATCACGACACCGAAGCCCCTTTCAAGTGGCTGCAATCGGTTGACGAGCCTGGGCTGGCCTTTGTCCTCATGGATCCGGCGACGTTCCATCCTGATTACCATATTGAGGTTCCTGTCGATGCTCTGGCAGAGATCAAGGAAGGACAGAGGGATGATCTTGCCTTGGTTGTGATCTTGACCATTCCTTCGGATGATCCAGGTCGAATCACCGCCAATCTTCGTGGTCCGCTGCTCATCAGTAACACGACCAAGCTCGGGAAACAGTTGGTCCTCTCTGAAGAGTTTCCCACCAGACATCCGTTGTTTCCTGCAGTGCTCCCCGCCACAGAAGCACCTACCACTGTGCACCCTGCGACAGAGTGTCCTGCGTAAGTCGCCTCAATAGAGCTGATGTAAGAGGAAGGTCGGACTAGGCGGCTGCCTCAGTGATGGGCTGATACCCCTGCCGGTAGGATTCCAACACGCGAACGAGTCGTGCGACCTCAAGCTCGAGTTGCGCATAGACGGGAGGGGCATCGTGAAGCGCACTGAGACGACCGACAGCTTCCAGACGACTAGCGGTGAGTCCTACTTCAGAAGCGCAAAGATTTCCCGCCGTTCCCTTGAAGGTGTGAGCAGTCCGCTCCACCGCGGACGAATCACCATCGGCGAGCGCCGTTCTGATCTCAGCCAACATGGTCTGGTGACGATCGAGGAACAGACAGATGAGTTGCGCGAATAATTCGTTGTCGCTGCCGATATTCTGGTACATCCTGGCGGGGTCAAAGATCCCTCGAGTAGGGGCGGTCGTGGTGTACACAGGCTGCTGTTGTTCAGACACGGCGTTGGTAGACGGTGAGGTGATCCAACGTGCAAGGGCAGCGCGGAGTTCATCCAGTTTGATCGGCTTCGAAAGATAATCATCCATCCCAGCCGCCAAACAACGTTCTCGATCTCCTTGCATGGCATTGGCGGTCACCGCAATGATCGGCATATGCGGTAGGGAAGACGAGCCTATGCTTAATTGAGGATCTGCCTGAGCCGGTGGTCCACCAGATGTAGCCATTGCTTCACGCTCGCGAATATTCTTGGTTGTCTCAAAGCCATCCATGATGGGCATCTGACAATCCATTAAAATAGCGGCATAGTCGCACTTCTTCAGTGCTGTCAAGGCTTCTTGGCCATTGTCGACAACATCAGGCTGATAACCCAGTTTCTCGACCATGCGGACGGCAAGCTTTTGGTTGACCAGATTGTCTTCCACCACGAGGACGCGTCGGTGTTGGACGTTCTCGGCGACCGTATGCCTGGTGACCAGTTGAGGAACGACCGAGAGTGTTTGAGGTTCCTTTGGCCTTGGACTCTCAGCCAGACCGAGAACGGTTCGCAAACAGTCTCGCAATTCGTCGTGGCGCACAGGTTTCGGTAGATAACCCATGGCGCCGGCTTGACGCGCCTGCTCCGCGTGGCCTCGTTGAAGCATCGAGGTCATCACGACAAGGCGAATCCCAGATCCCTCTGGATGATGCTGAAGTTCTCGGGCGAGCTGAAGCCCGTCCTTTCCCGGCATGATGACATCCAAGATCGCAAGATCGTACGGAGTTCCTCGTCGTGTCGCCTCAGATATCCGGTGCAAAGCGGATTCGGCGTCCTCTGCCAGATCGTCAACCATTCCCCAGCCGGATACCAAATGATGGAGAATCAGACGATTCGATTCGTTGTCATCGACGATCAAGACATGTTTCCCTGCGAGATCTCCCATCGGAAGAATGGCACGCGGCGAGCCGGCTTGTTTGAGAAGGCGCGCCGTGCACCAGAAGGTACTCCCTTGTCCTTCGGAGCTCCGTACGCCGATACTTCCTCCCATCAACTCCACGAGTTGTTTCGAAATGGACAGGCCAAGGCCGGTGCCGCCGTATTTTCTCGTCGTTGAACTGTCAGCCTGCATGAATGGACGAAAGAGCCTGGCCTGAGTATTCGGACTGATGCCGATGCCGCTGTCGGTGACCTCGAACCGAATGACCGCGGAATCCGATAGGTCTTCTTCAAGATAGGCCTGCAGTGTCACTTCTCCTTTGTCGGTAAATTTTACGGCGTTCGCCACAAGATTGGTCAGGATCTGGCGCAATCGTCCAGGGTCGCCGTTGAGTCCAGTCGGCACCGCTGCATGGACCAGCCCGGTCAACTCAAGACCTTTCGTCTCAGCGCGTTCGGCAAACTGCGCGAGGACCTGCTCTACCGTGGTTCGCAGATTGAAATCGAGGCACTCCAGCTCCAGTTTTCCCGCCTCAATCTTGCTGCATTCGAGCACATCATTGATCAGTTGCAGCAGCGCCTCTCCGCACTGGCGTATGGTTTCGGTGTACGACTGCTGCTCAGACGTCAAAGATGTCTCCATCAGGAGACTTGTCATGCCGATCACGCCGTTCATGGGCGTTCGCAACTCGTGGCTGACTGTGGCAAGGAACGCCGTTTTGACGCGCGCAGACTCTTTCGCTTCATCAAGCGCCTTGTCCAGTCGTTGATTGCTCTGCTGAAGTTGGTCGGCTGATAACCGGAGCGCCTGCTGCGTCTTGTGAACGTTTGTCATGTCGGTCGCATAGCCGCGAACCACTCCATGATGAGGCACTGGACAAAAGGTCCAAGAAAAACTGGCTTCCGGTAGGAGGACTTCTTCGTGATGGAGTGTCTGACCGGTGTTGAGGCAGTGCTCGACAATGTTCGGAAGTCGGCGTGGCGCCACGTTTGGGAATCCGTCGAGGCTGTACCCAAATCGAGAGAGTAGCGAAATCATGGCAGGATTGGCATACAACAGACTGGAATCCCGATCCAGTTCGATAAGGGGTGAAGGGCTTTCTTCGGCGATTGCTGCCAAGCGATCACGGTCTTGCTCCAACTCCATTTCATGGGAGAGGTCTCGAATGCTGATGACCAGAACTCTCGTACCATTGAGCTCGCTCGGGAGGCACGTCCACTCGACAGGAGTGTTCGTCGTCTTGCTTCCTGCGAAGAGCTGTTGAGTCGTTGAGACCGGACGATTGGTTTTAAATGTGCTATTCAGCTGTGCAGAAATGCGTGATTCGCGAGACCGGGTAAGTTTTGCCCATAGCACCGGGAACGATGATCCATGGCTGGATCGACATCGTGATCCGAGTAGCCGAATGCCCTCTCGGTTGATAGCCTGGACCGTCAGATCGGGGTTGAGAACGAGAGCGGCAACAGGAAGCCCTTCAAGGAGGTCCCGCGCAACGGAAGCCGCAGGTTGAGAGGTCGCCTTTCGGCGTCGATATCGCCCCCGTTTTCGTTTAGGCGGTTTCATCATGCGGCTCGCGGCAAAGTCGTGTCCAGATGTATGCCGATGTTGACGCGCTCACGAACCGGGTCGAGCACACGCAGCACGCTTCGTACAGTGTGGTCTGAGGACGGCGCAGCCAGGTCGATTTCGATCGGTGTCGCATAGGATCCACCTTGTGGATCGGTCGTGACTTTGACGAGTGGTTTGAGCCGTTGCTGTGGATTGGCTCCGACGACAACTGCCTGTTCGCCTGTGTTGAGCCTGACCAGGCTTCCAACCGGGTAGACGCCGATGCTCCGAATCATCACCTCCACTAAGGTCTTTTCAAATTGCCCTCGTTCTCCCGCGAGGAAGAGTTGCCGAACGGCATCGTGGGGAATCATCGCTGGTCGGGCCCCGCGTCGACTGACCATGCCGTCGTAGAAATCGACGATTCCGACGATTTGAGCAAGACGTGAGGTCTGATCGTGACCAAGGCCGGCTGGAAAGCCGCTCTTGTCCGACCGTTCATGATGCTCCCGTACGATTCGAAGGACATCCTCGTGCATACCAGGTTGTTCCGAAAGGAGTGTCACGCCGAGCTTGCAATGCTGTTCCAGCAATGTTTTATCTTGTCCGGTGCATTCGTCTCGCTTCCGAACCAGATTGCGTGGGAGACGGACATAGCCTGCGTCGTGGAGCAAGGCTCCCATTCCGACCAATTCTTGTAGCGGTTGGTCAAGGTCACTTTCAACGGCGACGATGAGAGATAAGATGCAGGCATCCAACGCGTGGGTTGTCAGAGACCGATCGAACTGTTTGATTTTCTGAATGGCAACCTGAGTCGCTATGGCAGCTCGGTCATTAAGGACTTGGTCCAGAACATTTGAGACGATGGCTTTCGTCGCCTCGGGGGTCGGAGGGACTCCACGCTCAAGGTCATTGAAAATGCGTTCAACCGCTTCTTGTGCCTGCGCATAGATGACCACAGCCGGTTGCTCAGCACGTGTGCGTTCGATCGCCTGCTGAGTGTGTGGCTCTTGCGGAAAGGCCACGTTCGGGGCGGCCGAGTCGTCGTTGACACACGGTTGAGTCGTCGCTGATGGGAGATCGGATCCTTTGCCGGTGTCGATCGTCACCATCCGAATCCCATGTTGCTTCATGAGATCAATAGTCTGGAGATCGTTGATCAACCGTTTATGGAAGAGAAACGGTGTCCGGTACCAGGGAACATCCATCTCCACGACGAACATGCCGGGAATGAGCTGCTCGATTGCGATGCGCTTTGTCGCCATAGGTCATAGACTCCAAGTCAAAAGGGTCGCCGGTCGGATGTGCCGACAGAAGAATAGGAGCTGAGGATGTTATCGGCGAAGTAGGCGTGGAACTTGATGATTACCCGCGGATCCTACCGCGTTGGGATCGGTTCGGCGACGATGTGCTCGATCCTGTTCGCTCACCCTCAAGATTAGCCCATGAATATCCGATAGGGTTCATCAGCAGCGGTTGAAATCAGCTGGTGATTCAGGAGTGATGGGTATGAATGACATGGTCGTGTCTGTTCCTCCCGCGGCGTCGTTCTTGTCGGTCGGACTGCCGTTGAAAATATCCCTTTCTCTTGATCAGCAGAAGGTCATGTACGGCTCGACGCTACTCGGATGGAAAGATCACGCCTGGCTGATCTGTGAATGGCCGCTTCAGCTCGGTCACGATCAACAAGTTGTTGGCGGCACGCCATGTACCGTCAGCTACCTTCATGAGGGCAAACTCGTCGGCTATCGCAGTGAGATACGTGATCTGCTTAGCTCACCGGTGCCGCTTCTTTTTATCGCCTACCCCAAAACTGTCGAAGAGATGCATCTGCGCAAGCATGTGCGTGTGTCATCGAACGAGCCGATTCTGTTGATGCGAACCGACCCAGATCATTCATCCCAATCGAGTCTGCCCACCAGCGACTACTTTGGCGGCTTGCTGAAAGATCTCAGTGAAGGGGGGTGCAGCGTGGCGTTGGTCCAACGACCTATCTGGCTGCGTCCCGGAAGCACAGTCCGTTTGGAGTTCGAACTGCCTGGCTTGGGACACATTACCAATCTCACCGGCGTCGTGAAGAATGCAGACGCGCGGCATGGGAGCGAGATGATCGGTATTGAGTTTCGCTTCAATGAGCTGGAGTACATCGAATATCGGGGGTGGGGCGGATCGGTCCGCAACGCCATCGAACAATGTGTGTTCCAGAAAGTCAGTGCTTCATTCCTCGATCCGTAGTCGGGCTCGTCTTCGCCCCGATACCGGCCGATTCTTCCACAGGGCCTGGCAAATCTTGCCGAGGTAGAGGGAAGTGGTGAACTTTCCGTCATTTGAACAAGCGGATATCTTCTGCCTAACCCCAATAGCTACTGGCACGAGACTTGGAGTGCATTTGGCTGTGCGGGTTTGCTCGGCTCTCTATCATCTTAGGAGGAATCACCATGGATTGGTCTGTTTACAAGGCCTTCTGGGAAAAGTACCTTCAAGAGACCGCCAGCACGGAGACGCTGCTCACCAATGACCCGAAGCGAATGAAGGGGTGCCATACGTATGCCACGCTTGCGACTCTGTTGCGGTACGTTGAGATCGAGCATCTGCGGGACATGCGGATCGTCGATTACGGTTGCGGTACCGGCCGGCTTGCCCGCCTCATCGCTCCGTTCTGCCGACACCTGACCTTGGTGGATGTGTCCGTCGAGGCTCTCATGGAGTGCCAGCGGCGGTTCGGCCACCTGTCTCATGTTGACTACCGACTGGTGGACGGCTCGGATTGGGCCATCCCAGAGGCGGTCGATCATGTGTATTCCTATGCGGCATTGATCTATTTCTCTGATGCAGATTCCTTCTGGCGTACCATTGAAGGAATTGATGGGCGCACAGATACCTTCTCCATCCACCTACACAACGCCATCTATGAAGCACCACATATGACGGCCTACCCTGGCACCTGCAAGGAGCTTCACACAGCAAAATTTTACAGGCCTAGTCCAACGACCCTCCTCGATCGCTATCCTTCAGAATCTGCCGGACGGTATGTGGTGGAATGGCATGAACCTGATGTTCGAGGAAAGGACCCGTTCTTTTACAAGACGAGCCAGACCCTCCCCGGCATCACGCCGGGTGACGGCCCGTCTCCAATGTGCACGAGGGAGCGGTTGGACAAGTTTTTGTGCAAGGAGGCGGAGCGCTGGTATGCCAGCGGGGATTTTAGTAGAGCGTTGGATTTGTTACTCGAACTTGCGGGTGCGGGCACCGAGTCATGGGAGGTTTACAATAACCTCGGTGTCATAGCGTTTGATCGTTCCAATATGGATCTGGCAATTACCTGCTTCAAGGCGGCAGTGTCCAAAGGATATCCGGCCGAAGCCGTGAGCAATCTGGAAGTCGTGTCTCGATCTTTCAGGAGAGAACCGGAGGACCGGTTAGTGGCAAAACCGCAGGGATCCTGAGCCCTACTGAGGTGCTTTCTGATTTTCCGATGCCGCAATCCGTCAGGCAACGTGCTCCATATGTGACTGAATGGCTTGAGCGTGGTAACCGTGAGCATGCTTAAGATCCTAAGGGCAGGCAGGCTTCTCTATCGGCATCAAAACGAATCAGGAGTTGCCCTGGATCTCAACCTTGATGGTCAAAGGCAGGGATGCCCATGCGTGTTGTATCGCTAAAGCCGGTGGATTTCTGCCGCGCACAGTCCTCCATCGCTGGGTAATCATTGCCGTGGGGAAGGATTTGGCCGATGCACAATCCCTCGTTCCTTGCTGAATCACTCATGTTTTGTGCATCGTGTACGGAGCCCGGAATGGCACGCTATTTGTACCAGTCTGACCCACGATACGGTCCGTGTAGATCCGGCGGTCCGCTGATCGTCGGCGCAACTGACTGCGCCAACGCGCTGCGTTGAGTCGTCCAGTCATAGCTTAATGAGTGGACAATGCGCGTTGTCTAGAATGATGCCTCGACGCACTGGATCCCGAAAGGAAACTTGTTCGCTGATCTCCGTCCCACTGCTTCGCAGACGGGGTGGTTCCGTTCGAAGTCGAGATAGGGCGTCGCCCAGGCAGGCCGAGCAGAGGACTGATCGCCACTTCACATTACAACGAGGACGTCTATGAACCGCCGGACACTGATTTCATTCTTCTACACGGACGAGATTGAGCGACAAACTCTGGCGCCTGTCGCCCAGGAGGCTGAGCGGCGCCAATATCGGGTACGATTCACGGACCGCATGGATGAACCGGCTGAGATCGGCATCTACTGTTCTCACCGTCCAGATCCTTCCAACGCGAAGATGTCAGCCATCCTACTGCATGACCTGGCCCAGCGACATGACATGTGGCCCGACTTCTGGCGATATGAGCCATGGAACCGGTTCGACGTTGGGGTACTACCCGGACCGGCCTGGCGCAAGCGCTGGCAGGCTTGCGCCTGTCAGCCGGAGGCGCATCCACGTTTGGGGGTGTATGAACTGGGGTGGCCGAAAGCGGATGCCATCTTCCGAGATCCGGAGGCCTTTCAACGCAATGTGGCAACACTAAGGGCCGAACTGCATCTCGGACAACGCCGTTCCGTCCTTTACGCTCCTTCCTGGGAAAACGACGGCAAACAGGACGACCTGGTCCAATCCCTGCGGGACCTGCCGGTCAATTTGCTGCTCAAGCAGGCGCCCTGGCCGGAGACGTATCCGCAAGTATTAGAAAACATCAGGCGGATGAACGAGCTGCACCGAGGCTGCGCGGAGAATGTCTACATCCTTGATCCAAATCTTGGCATCATGCCGTGCCTTGGGCTCGCTGACCTGCTCGTCACCGAAGAGTCCAGCGTCATGGTGGAGGCCCTGCTGTTGGGCATTCCGGTGGTGGCCGTGACGGACTGGCTGATTCCGGACCGCAACCCACCGCGTCCTGCGATGATTCCCTTTGATTTCCCCGTCAAGACGACTCGCGCGGAACTACGACGCACGGTGGCAGATGTCCTCGCCAACCTCGATCAGACGCGCATCGACACGGTCCGGCTCCGCGACGAACAGTTTGCCTGCCTTGGGGAGAGCGTCTCTCGCATTATGGACGTTATTGAGGCTGGCTGGGCAGGCCAGGTGCCGGCGATCATCCCTGTGGCAGCGGACCTCGCCGCTCCTGCCAAACCATTGGATTACCGGTTCGATCCTGCGCTCCGTATCTGGCGTCGGGACGATTACAGCGGTATCACGTATTCCGATGGAAAAGACACGGAAGAACGCATCCTGACCATAGTCAGAAATACCGGCGACCTGACATCCGAATCAACAGAGTTGGAACGGCAGATTGTCGACTGGCCGACTGAGTACCACCTATCGTCGAGGCGCGGAAATCTACTCCGTTGGCTGAACTTTCCTTCAGAAAGTCGGGTCTTGGAATTGGGGTGCGGTTGCGGGGCCGTCACGAGGGTGCTGGGCGAATCGGGGGCAGAGATCACGGCGGTGGAAGGCAGTGTCCGGCGTGCTGCCATCGCGGCGGAGCGTTGCCGTGACCTGTCCAACGTCCGTGTAGTTGCGGATAATATCGCGACGCTTTGTTTGGAGGAGCAGTACGACGTCGTCACGCTCATCGGGGTACTGGAGTATGCCCCTCTGTTCATGCCGGGGGCCGATCCCATCAGGACGTGCCTCAGCAAGGCCCGGTCGTTTCTCAAGGAAGGTGGGACGCTACTCGTCGCCATCGAGAACCAGCTCGGCCTAAAATACTTTGCAGGCAGTTCTGAGGACCATCTCGGACAGCCATTCTATGGCATAGGGGATCTGTACGGACCTGGGACGGCGGTGACCTTCGGTCGAAACGAGATCCGCCGGCGTCTGGCGGAGGCCGGTTTCGAGAAGACAGAGTTTTTCTATCCCTTTCCTGACTACAAGCTGCCGCAGGTGATTGTCAGCGACCTCGCACGATCGTTTCCGGCCTTCCGCGTTGCCGATCTGCTTACTCGAATCTTGAGCCGCGACTATACACGGGACTGGCGTCCGAGCTTTCCGGAGAACCTCGCGGCCCAGGCACTAGAGCGCAACGGCCTGCTCCTGGACCTGGCCAACTCGTTCCTGGTTGTGGCCACTCGCGGGGCTGCTCGTGGAACCTCGTGGCTTGCCACCCACTATTCGTCGGCGACCCGGCGACCGAGCTTGCGCGTGGAAACCACCTTCATGCCGGAGGTCGACGGCAGCATCACGGTACATCGCCGTCGTCTGTTGGACGGGCAGCCCCAGCTCACAGATGCAACCTGGCGTCAGGAGATTCAGACGGTCGGCCCCTACCATGGCGGGACGCTATTCTCGACCGAGCTGATGCGCCTGATCGCCCGGCGAGCTTCGGTGCAAGATATTGCGGCATGGCTGCGGCCGTGGGTGTGGCTGTTGCTCGAACACGCAACGTGGCCTGTGCGAGACGGCTCGGCGAGGGCGAGCAGTCTTTCATGGATGGATGCTTCGCTGCCGGGGAACTTTGCCGATTGCATCCCATTCAACCTGGTTCAGGATGACCGCGGCCGACTTCATACGTTCGATCAGGAATGGGTGCATGCCAGTGAGGTGCCGCTCTGCTGGGTCTTGTTTCGAGGGCTCTACCATTTGCAGTATCAGGCGTTCCCGTCGACGACGACCGCGGGCTGGGCTGCGTTCGTAAACGACGTTCTCCGACAATTGGGGTTCTCGCTGGAGAAGCGGCACCACCGGCTGGTTACGGAGTACGAGGCTTCGCTGCAACGTTTTGCCTCCAGGCCGTGCGATCGAGAGGGGATTACGTGCAGCATTATCATCCCTGTATGGAACAAACTGGAGCTCACGGTGCAATGCCTGACGGCACTGGCGGCGGTGACCACGGAGTCGTCCTACGAAGTCATCGTGGTGGACAATCATTCGACAGATGGCACGACGGAATACCTGTCCTCGTTGTCAGGGGATGTTCAGATCATTCGGAATCAGGACAATCTAGGATTTGCCAAGGCCTGCAACCAGGGTGCTAGGGCCGCACGAGGGAAATATCTGGTCTTTCTCAACAACGACACCATCCCATTGAAAGGCTGGTTAAAGGCCCTTGTAGGCGAAGTTGAGGGATACCCGGAGGTCGGTATCGTCGGCAGCAAGCTATTGTATCCAGATGGGACCGTCCAACATGCCGGTGTAGTCCTCAATCGGTCGGATGGACTTCCCTATCACATCTATAAGGGTTTCTCAGGTGATTCGCCCGCCGTGAATCACCGACGCGAATATCAAGTTGTCACCGGGGCATGTTTGCTGATACGCCAATCGCTTTTCATGGAGCTGGGCGGCTTCGACGAAGGGTTCCGCAACGGCTTCGAGGATGTCGATCTCTGCCTCAAAGCCAGTGAGCGAGGTTCTCGAGTCGTGTATCAGCCTCGGAGCGTTCTCTATCATCTCGAAAGCCAAACCCCTGGCCGCAAGCAGCATGATGAGACCAACGCCATCCGGCTGCACGAACGATGGAAATCTCACTGGTGGTTGGTCGACGAAGATCTGCGTTACCACACCGATGGGTACAAGCACGTCATTACCGAAGCAGAGGACCGATGCGTGGGGAACGTTCGATTGTTGGAGGATATCAAGGATCGTGCTGCATGGGCGCATGTGGCGGCGACCCAAGCGGAGGCGCTGAAGCGAAATGAGTCGGCGGTCAGACGAGAGATCCAAATGGTTGACGACTGGCCCAACGACCGATTTGTGCTGTTCTGGGGGGCGACAGTAGCCCAATGGCTACAGGAGCCGGTCTTACACGTGAAGTTTCTTGCACGCTATCTTGAATTGAAGGATGACCCGGGGATTCGCCTTCGAGTCATCCGTGGATTTCTGGAACAAGGAGACCTTGGGGCGGCTGACCAGCAACTACAGCAGTTGCTGACCGATCGCCCCGGTGATGCCGAAGGCCTGCTAGTAAGAGGTATCCTCGACATGCAGCGAGAACAGTATGAGCAAGCTGAAAGTGCGTTCAACAGGGCGATGCAAGCAGGCGCCGATTGCAGGAAGTGCTTGATGGGAATGGGCATGGCGGCGATGGGAAGGGCCTACACGCAAGGAGCGTGGGAGCGATTTCTTCAGGTGCTGGCCGAACACCCCGATGACGCGGAGGCGATTCATTGGTTGCTCCGAGCAGGGACGGCACAAAACCGATGGCAAGAGTTGAGCGAACACTTGCGCAGCTATGTCAGGAGAAATCCTGGCGACTTGGCTGCTCGATTTGCGTTCGCGAGCGTCCTGTTGCGGGGTGAACAGATCGAGGAAGCCCGTCGCGAATATGACGCCCTCCGGCAAGTGGCGCCGGGTCATGACGGACTGGATCAACTTGGACAAGCCATAACGGGGAGAGAAGCAGTGTTGGCCTTCGAAGCCGCTTCTTCCTAACGAAATGACCCGACGAGCGCTTGTTATTCAACTAGCCAGACTAGGCGATCTTGTTCAGACGATCCCGGCGATCACGGCGCTGAAAGAATCTCACGCCGATTGGGATGTCGATCTCTTGTGTCCTGCGCCACTGGCCGATATCGGCCAACTACTACCTGGAATTTCGGCTGTCGTGAAATGGGATGGAGCCGCATGGCATCGACGAGCAATCAGTGCCGAAGCGCAGATACGTTCCGAACACATCGCAGAGGCAGATGCCGAACTTCGTGCGACGATGGAAGACCGCTATGACTGTGCATTTGTGCTGAACCAACATCCACGGTCGATCCTGGCCGGCGCGTTGCTTGCGCGGGAGAATCTCGGAGCCATCACCGGAGGGCCTCTGGATCAGAGATTATCGCCCTGGGCCTTGTATATACGAAGTGTGTCCACGGCGAAGCAGAGCCCTCGTATTCATTTAGCGGACGCATTTTGCGGGATGTGCGGCATGTCGCCACCTAAGCAAATCATGCCAATCCGGGTGCCAGAGACGGCGCTTCCCACTGATCTCGACCCCATTGGGCAATCCGAGGGGCCGTGGGTCGGTGTGCTTGTCGGAGCAGGAGATCGAGAGCGATTGGTTCCGGTTGCAGCCTGGGAGCGGATGATTACCGAGTGCTTGGAGATTCTTCCGGCTAGTCGCATCGTGTTGGTTGGAGATCAGCACGAACAGGAACGGGCCCAGTGTATTCAGGGATCGCTCCCTCCCTTTTTCCTGGGTCGTGTGTGGGATAGCACCGGGAGGCTGTCGCTGATCCAACTGGCCGGCCTTCTTGCGCGGTGTCAAATTGTGATCGGGGCCGATACCGGCCCGCTTCATCTGGCTGCCGCAGTGGGGACGCGAGTGATCGGCTGGTATTTTGCGCGAGCGCGCGTTCATGACACGGGACCGTATGGACCACATCACTGGGTATGGCAAGCGGAACGGGGAGAGATGGAGAGGATGCATGCGGTGAAGCCGAGCCGATGGCCTATCACTGAGACGATCGCACTGCTGCGTGGTCACTACGACACGACGGTCGCGGACTGGTCGCTGTGGGAAAGCTATCGAGATCACTGGGGCGCGTACTATGTCGAGGCAGGGCGCGAGCCGGTCGAACCGATTCAGCGAGAGCAGGTTTGGCGGCAGCTTCAACCGTCTTCGGTGTCGTGAGAGGATTCGGTGGAGTACTTGAATCACAACCTCGAGAGGCTTGGCCATAGCGATCCGGCTCTTGTTGCGGCCATAAAAGATAGTCGTGGGGGTATTCTCACGATGACATCTTCACGTGAAGGGACTCCTTCAGCCACACATGGCGGACAATGGATTCACAGCGCATACGATCCGCGTAAAGAAGCCGGATCCTGGGCCGAGCAACAAGTCGGTGAATGGAAGACAGGAGAACTGGGTGTCGTGCTCGGAGTCGGATTGCTCTATCACGTGGAGGCGTTGGTGTTGATCAAGCCGTCTGAGTCGCGGCTCGCGGTCGTTGTGCCCGATGTGTCGGTCTTGAAGGATGCCTTGGGAGCCAGGCCGCTTGAATCGTGGATCAACACGATTCAGTGGATTACGGGCACACCAAACGTAATGGCTGAGCAGTTGGCTTTACAATCAGCCCCACTTCGATTCTTTACCTATGGGCCGGCGGCGAGACTACATGCCGAGGAACACCAACGGCTTGAGGCAAGCTTGCGTCGAATCGTGGTCGGAAAAGCAGGAGGCCAACTGCACGTTGCGGTGGTTGGTCCTATCTATGGAGGCTCACTCCCGATCGCCCGTTATGTCGTCCGAGCATTGAGTGAACTGGGGCATCGGGTCACCTGGATCGACCACAGTGTGCATCACGGCAGTTATGAGGTCTTTGGATCATTTCGGGAGGAACGGTATCGGCTGACGGTGCAGAGCCGCTTTGCCGACGTGCTGAGTTTCAGTACGATCGCGAAGATCGCTGAGGACCCTCCTGATCTGGTTCTAGCCATCGCTCAAGCGCCATTGACACTTGCGGTGTTGCAACATCTGCGCAAGAAGAGATTTACGACGGCGATGTGGTTCGTGGAAAACTACCGACATCTCACGTACTGGCGACAACTGGCCGGAGGATACGATCATTGGTTCGTTATTCAACAGGCAGAGTGCATCGAGGCGTTAAAGCGTGCCGGTGCTGCCCAGGTTCACTATCTTCCCATGGCGGCGGACGCAGCCGTTCATCATCCCGTGACGCTGACGACCAATGAGCAACAGGAATATGGAGCCGACGTCTCGTTTGTAGGGGCGGGGTATGACAATCGACGTCGTCTCTTGCCTCGGTGGCTTTCTAAGGAATGGACGTTCAAGTTGTGGGGGAACGAATGGGATGGCGCAGGGGATCTCTCCAGCGTCCTTCAACGAAACGGAGCCCGGATCGATACAGACGCCTGTGTCAAGGTCTTCAATGGCACAGCGGTCAATCTGAATCTTCATTCCTCTTCCGGCACAGGATTGGATGCTCATCCGGATTTCGTCAATCCTCGCACATTTGAATTAGCCGCGTGCGGGGCCTTTCAACTCGTCGATGAAAGAACACTGCTTCCCGAACTCTTTTCTCCGGATGAAATGGTGTGTTTTCGAAGCCCTGACGATGTGCCGTCATTGATTCGGACATGGCTCACAGATTCAGATGGTCGACGCGCCCATGCCGAGGCGGCTCGCCGGCGCGTTTTGCGTGAGCATACTTATCGACACCGGATGCAGGACTTGTTGGCCGCCGTCGGGATGCAGCAGCCGGATAGGATTGGTTCGATCTTGCGGGGTGAGCGGTCTGCGGCTGAGCTCAGGCAGCGGACCGACTCAGCGACCGAACTCGGTCCACTGCTGAGTCGATTTCCCTCAGACCAACGAGTCGAACTCAAGGATCTTGCCGCGGACATCCGAGCACGGGCACCAGGGCGCGAACTGAGTCGAGAAGAGTTGTTGGTTCTGATGTTGGACAGCTATCGAGCCGAAACGAGAGATCTTCTATGACCAGGCAGGTGCTGATCATCAACATTACTCGGATGGGCGATCTCATTCAAATGGGGGCGTTATTGAGTCGCCTGCAAGAAGAATGGGCAGGAGCTGCGGTGGATCTGGTCGTGGATCGTCGGTTTGCTCAGGTCGCGGCGTTGTTGAAAGGTTTGCGCCACGTGATCCCATTCGATTTTCACGCTCTGATCGATGAGAGTCGAGCGGCGGTGAAAGATGTGATCTCGCTCTATCAAGACGTGAATGTTTGGGTGAAGCCGCTCACCGAACGTCGGTACGATCGTGTCATCAATTTGACCTTCAATCGGCCGAGTGCGCTCTTGGCGGGCGCGATCGGAACTCAGGACATTCGCGGGGCGCGAAGCGCATGGGACGGAGGGATGGTCGTCGACAATCCATGGATGGCGTATTTTTGTGATTTTCACCAATTTCGTCGGTTCAATCGATTCAATCTCGTGGATGTCTACGCGCTGGGTGGGAGCGGCCCTGGGGCCTTTACCCCATTGCACATCACAATTCCAGACAAAGATCACGCATGGGCCAGGGAGACACTGGCAGGATCGTCCCAGTGGCTTGCCGTTCAAGTCGGCGCTAGTGACGTCCTGAAGGCGTGGCGTCCTCATCTGTTTGGAGTATCGCTGGCGCAGCTCAGTAAACAATGGCATGGAGGGCTCGCTTTCATCGGCAGTTCCGAGGAGGAGACGACGATCGCTGAAGTGATGCGGGTCTATCGAGAGGCGGGAGGGCGGAATCCGGTCAAAAACCTAGCAGGCCGCACGACCTTGAGCCAGCTTGCTGCTCTATTGGCGGAATGCCGAAGCCTGTTGACCAACGATACAGGCCCCATGCACGTCGGCGTTGCGGCGGGAACCTCGGTGATTGACCTTTCTGTTGGACATGTGGATTTTCAGGAAACCGGACCGTACGGAACGGGCCATTGGGTGATTCAGCCTGAACTTGAGTGTGCTCCCTGTGGATTCGATCAGGTCTGTGCCCACCATGCCTGCAAAGATCGAATTTCGCCGAACCTCGTGGCTGATCTGCTGCTCCATGTATTGAAGAGCACGTCGTTTCCGTCGCCAGTTTCGGGAGCACGCGTATATATCTCCGACGTAGATGAGGATGGATTGAGTAGGTTCCGATTGAAGGCGGGAAGGGAGTCCTCCGTGACTGCTTGGTACGCCGCTTTCTGGCGTCGATATTGGTATGAAATCCACACCGGGATTTGTAGCAAGCTCCCCGCGCCGGACGGGCCTCCTCCCGACCCAAAACAGGCAAGGGAATCCATTCAAGGCCTGATCCCGCTTCTGGAAACGGCCTGTCGAAGAGCTGGTGAGATTGCTCGTCTTGCCGGCCAAGGACCTATCAATCTGTCACAGGTGAAACAACTTCAGCAGGAACAGGGCGTGGAAAAACAACGGCTCCATCTCGTCGGCATGAACAGTGCCGCAACGGCGCCGATCACGGCTGCTTTTCTGCGACAACTCCAAAGCGACAACGTCAAAGGGTTGGACCGGCTTGCGCGTCATCACGGTTGTGCTTATCGAACATATTTGTCACGGGTTTTGGACATCCAACGACGTCTGTTCGGTGCGCATGCAAACGATGTCCGTCTCGCGTCTGAGCTCGGGTTGAACATGCCTCAGGCGGGGCCGATACAGCAGGTCGCGTGAATCCATGTTGGGATAAGGAGACCTCTCATGCAAGTCAGATTAGATGAAGATCAATGGGTTGCGGGCACCGATACCTCATTGGGGGACGTCTTTGTCGAACTAAGCGAGCGCGCCCATGCGAAAGCTCGTATTGTGACCACTATGACGCTCGATCGTCGTCAACTTACTGATCGTGATCTCGACCCAAGGCTTCTCCAAGAGTCGTCGGCCAAGTTCAGCAATCTTGTTGCGACGTCGCTGACGCAGGCGGAGATCATCCATGCCGCCCGCGGATCGATCAACCGATACCGTGAGCTCGTCATCCAGGAAGGACGCTCACTGGTGGGTCAGCTCCGACTGGGGATGCAAGACATGTCTTCGCTGGATCGGTGGTTAGGTAAGGTGGCCGATCTGCTGGAATTGATCGGAAACAACGCCCCAAATCCTGCAGCTGATTCAGATGTTCGAACTATCGCGGGATGGATAGAAGAACTTCTTGGCGCGCGATACCTCAGCGATACGGTTCGTATGGCCGATTTGCTGGAATACGAAATCCTGCCAAGGCTTTCGTCCTGAGACGACCCTATTCGTTCTAATCCGTTGCAGAACGGTTATTCCGCTCTCTGGCAGTTGCTCTACAGGCTCAAGTCCCCTTGGGATTCGCCGATAAGACAAGCACGCCACGAACAGGCGTAAGGGAATACGGCTTCTGCACGGATGTCGGAAGCACAGCAACGGATGGTGTTCTAGTTTCAAGGAGGAAGAGCAATGGCTCTTATCGTTAATAACAACCCCGCGTCTATCGCGGCTCAGCGGAACCTCTCGATTAACACCCTGAGTTTGAACCGTTCGGTGGAACGGTTGTCATCCGGCCTTCGGGTGACACGAGCTGCGGATGATGCCGCGGGCCTTGGTTTGTCCGAGTCCTTGCGGGCGCAGATTCGCAGCATCAATCAGGCGACTCGAAATGCCTCGGACGGCATCAGCCTCACGCAGATTGCCGACGGCGCGGCTGCCACCATCGGCTCACTGCTGGCTCGGCTCCGTGAGCTGTCTTCACAGTCCGCGAGCGGGACGGTCGGGAATACAGAACGGTCTTACATCGATCAAGAGTTCATCGCTCTGCGTTCGGAAATCGACCGGATCGCCCAAGTGACCGAGTTCAACGGTCAGGCGCTGACCAGTGGCAGCACGATCAGCTTCTCCATCGCCATCGGCTTCCGCAGTGGCGCGGGGAATACGCTGAGCCTGGATCTCAACGACATCACGACCACCTCGTTGGGATTGTCCTCGGTGAACGTTTCCACCTCCGCCAATGCGACGAGTTCGTTGGCGAATATCGACAATGCGATCAGCGCGATTGCAACGGCACGAGCCGAATACGGTTCCATTCAGAACCGGTTTGAGGCGACGATCGCAAATCTGCAGGTCACGAGCGAAAATCTCACGGCTGCAGAATCGCGGATCCGAGATGCCGATATCGCACTCGAGACATCCATATTCACGAAGAATCAGATCTTGGTGCAGGCGGGAATTGCCACGCTGGCACAAGCCAATACGCTCCCGCAACAGGCGCTGGCTCTACTCAGAGGATAAGGCAGCACATCGTTCACCGCCCCTCTCCCTACTAGGAGAGGGGCCAGGTGAATGGAGTGACAAAGGGGGGCTATCATGATCACCAATGTTACATCGAAGGTGGATCTCCCGACCACTGCCAGCCGTACGAGTCAGGCCGATGCGCTTCCAATGAACGCGCGCGTGGCCGAGCGTACGCACGGTTCGGACTTTAGTCCTGCGTCTCCGACGCACCGTGTGGCGCTTGAACAAGCCGTGGGCAAGGTGAGAGAAACTCTGCAACAATCGGGATCACAGTTGCAGATCGAAGTGGATCAAGACCTTCACCGGGTCGTCGTCAAGATCTTGAACGGAGACACCGGAGACGTGATTCGACAGATCCCTCCTCAGGAGGTGATCGATCTCGCCAAGGACTTGGCGAATCATAAAGGCCTGCTCTTTGAGGAGCATGTTTGATCTGACACACAAGGATGTGAGATGCCGACGATAAGTTTTGGAGGCCTTGGGAACGGGCTGGATTTTGGTCAGGTTGTCGATCAACTGGTGAAGGTTGCACAGCTGCCGGTTGATCGACTGACCAAAAAAAGAACCGATCTCAATACCAAACTCACAGATTTGACCACCGTGAGGACCAAAGTGGCGGCGTTCCAAAGCGCCGCCGAGGCGCTCCGGCTTTCGACGTCGTTCGATAGGACAACCGCCTCGGTGACGGACTCAACGGTACTCTCCGTCTCGGCCTCTTCATCAGGAACATCGGGAACGTACAGCATTCGAGTCACTCAACTTGCACAATCCCATCAAATCGTCAGTAAGGCAGCCAAAGCCGTCTCATCCGAGACCACGGACATCGTCGGCGGAGGGTCGGCCACATTCACCTTCAAGGTGGGGTCTGGAGCGAACCAAACCGTGAATTTGGGAGCAACAGCTACCCTGACAGACTTACGGGATCAGATTACTGATCTTGGGGCTGGGGTGACGGCCTCGTTGATCAACACCGGAACGGAGGCCGCTCCTTCGTACCGCTTGGCCCTTTCTTCCACCAACACAGGCAGCGACCAGGCGATTACCATTGTGGCCGACGGGACGGACTTGGATCTCCTGAACGGCAGCGGCACGGGCGGAAGCGATACCTTGTCCGCCGCGCAGAATGCGGAGATCCAGATCGGGGATCAGGCGCTCAGTCCGCTGACGATCCAACGCAGTTCGAACACGATCTCCGACGCAATCCCGGGACTGTCTCTCACGCTCACAAAGACGACAGGAACGGAGACGGTTCAGGTGAGCCTGTCCCAAGACCTGAATGCCGTCAAGACGAACATCAAAGCCTTGGCAACGGCGTACAACGAGGTGGTCAAATTCATCAATGAACGGACCACCTACGACGTGACAACGAAGCAGGGAGGGGTATTTTTCAACGAGTCGTCCGTCAGAACCGTGATTGCTCAACTCAGAACGGCCCTCTCATCCTCGGTCAGCGGAGCCCCCACCTACAGCAGTGTCGGACAAATCGGATTCAAGACCGAGCGAGATGGAACCCTGACAGTCGACGATGGACAGCTGACCACCGCCTTGAGCACAAATTACAGCGCAGTGAAGACACTCTTTGCCAACCAGGGAGCGGCGACCGGCCTGGCCCAGTCTCTCGTATCGACAGTAGACGCGTTGAATGATGTCGTAGGCGGTGCTCTCACGCTTCGGAAAAACGGCTTAACCAGCGAGATTAGCCGAGTTGGAAACGACATCACAAGGCAAGAGGATGCCCTGAGTCGTTACGAAGAACGACTGAGACGCCAATTCGCCGCGTTGGATGGGCTCTTGCGGCAGCTCCAGGGGCAAAGCAGCTTCCTTGAATCACAGTCTTCATCGAATCAATAATCAAACGGGGAAGATCAGCCATGCTCACTCAGTACGCTCGTCAGTATGAACAGACTCAGGTCGTTACGTCTTCCGGCCTCCAGTTGATCGTGTTGTTATACGACGGCGCGATACACTCGATTGAGATTGCCAGACGTGAGATCCAGGCGAAGAATATCCGAGAGAAGGCGCGGCATCTGGGGCGGGCCATCGCGATCATTGGAGAGCTGAACAGCGTACTCGATTACGAACAAGGCGGAGACATTGCACGGTCACTGCGGAGATTGTACGACTATATGTTGGCGGAACTCGTCGAAGCCAATGCTAAGAATAACGAGAAGAAGCTCGACGCTCCTTTGCGCTGCCTGAGCACCTTGCGTGAAGCGTGGCGGGAGGTCGCCGCTCAGCAGCAACCTCGATTGGCAGGAGTGCGATGAATTCGATGAGCGTTAACCGTCAGGCTGAGATCGTGAGACTCACACAGACGGCCTGTGAGGCCGCTCGATTGGGGCAGTGGGATGCGGTCATCCAATGTTATCGGGAGAGAGGGGTTCTACTGGAATCGACGGGGATGCCAGTTTCCTCGGCGCAAGAAGTCCTCAAGTTGGATAGACAGATCCGCGACCAGGTACAGACCGCACAAGCCGTGCTGACGTCGTTGTTAGGCCAGACGACGGCGACAAGACACCGATTACAAGGACTACGTCAACGGCTCGGTGTGCCGGCTTCAGCACCCGAGGCGATGTCCGTGGAAGCCTAGTCGCACTAGGAACGGGCAATGGCAAGCGAAGAGCGATCCCCAGTTGATCTACAACGATCAGAAGATCACGACCCACTGCCGCTAACCCAACAACTTGAAGTGTTCCATCAGCTCCTTGCCGAACTCGCTGAATGCTCAGATGAAAACGACATCATCGGGACCATGGCGAAAAAATTGCCAATAGCGATTCCTACTGAAGTCATCGGGATTGCTCGGTCAAGCCATGAGCACGTAAGGATCTGGTCTGACGATCGGAGCCGAGAACAGGAGGCACGTCTCCGTCGTTACCTCCTCCGACGACTTGGTCGCCTGCCTGCTGTCACCGTTCAACGATCGATTTCGCTTCGACTTGTTCCTCCTCAACACTCTTCGCATGCGCTCATTTCGACCGTTTAGCCAGGTGAGCTTGATGGGGAGTCCACGAAATGGTCATGAATTGCCCTTGATGATCGGTGAGGAAGAGGAAAGTCTTCTCGTCGTTCAACGAAAAAGTACGCAGCCCTACACAGCGTGGGAGCGCCAATTGATTGACGCGGTAGGTATGGTCCTGACGCTCTGCTTGAAGAATCTTGCTGTCTGTCGGCGCACGCGTGACACCACCCTACGAGACCCTCTCACTCTGGTGTTTCATACACAGGCATTCGAAGGCGCATTGACTCGTGAGTTAAGGGTCGGGCTTCGCTATAAAGTTCCAGCGTGCTTATTGCTGCTCGGGCTGGACTATTTTGAAGTGGTCAACGACCGACTTGGCCAGTCAGCCGGCGATCCGGCTTTAGCCTTTGCCATGGCGCTGAGTCTGGCCGCATAATGTCAGACGTGAGACGATCATGACGTCGCACATGACGACCCCAATGGAAGCTCCATCCACGACCACCCAGGACGAACGGCGCGAATGGATCAGAGTCGATGACCGGGTGTTGATGGAGTATCGAGTGTTGATGGAGTCCGGCCACACACTTGCTGTCGAGGCAGGTGCTCCAACTGCCGACATGATTTCTACCGCTGTGGGTAAACCGACGGCGGACCTTCTTGCCCGGTCTGGCGATTCATTGGTTGGGTCCCCGGTCCTACCGTGGATTATGAAGGTGGATTATCTGCTTGAAGTGATTCTGAATGCCTTGGCAGCCAGCCGACCTGACAGCGTCACTATGGCACGACCGATGGATGTCAATTTGAGCGGCGGGGGTGTGAGTTTCCTGTCGGGTCGGGAATTATCCACCGGTGATCAGCTTGCGCTGAAGCTGATTCTTCCTCCATTCATCCTGATCAAGGCGACCGTCAGGGTTATTCGAGCGATGCCGCAGGCTGGTGGTCAAGGGTATGCAATTGCCACCGAGTTCGTCGATCTCAAGCCGGATGATCAGGAGCACCTCATCCGCCATATTCTTCAGGTACAAGCTGAACAGTTGAGATCTCGCCGCAAGGCGGCTGCTTCGAATCCGCTTTCCTAAGCGGTCAACTAGGCTGCTTGAGTGGCAGAGGTGGAGAGGAGCTGAACCAGAGCTTCCGCTGTCTTTACCAGTGCCGTGGCGCCAGGGGAAGAGGGAGCATGGTGGACCACCGGAACGTAGGCACGAACGGCTTGTTCCATCGCGGGATCGTCAGGAATCTGTCCCAGTAACAGTAAATCACCGCCGACATACTCCTTCAGCAGTTTCTTTAGCTGCGGCACGTTCACACGAGCGCGCCCTGACACGCGATTAAGAACGAGGGCCGGTTGAAAAGCTCCCAAGGTCGATGCGGCGAGTGTTCGTCCCGATTCGTCGGTCTTCCCAGCCGCTTCCAAGACTTCCTCCACGCTGCTGTAATCTCGATTGGCAAGACCTTCCGCCATGACCTCCCGCATTAAGAACATCGACAAGACGCGCCGAATGGCGGCCAGCTTAATGAAGCGATACAGATCCAGAACGGAGGTCGGGTCTGGCGTGGCCACGACGAGATGATGGTCGGCCATCAGAAAAAAATCGAGGGCATGGTAGCTTGTTCCCGCTCCGATATCGACAATGATCACATCCGCAAGGATGTCTTGAAAGCTTCGGATGAGACGTTTCTTCTGCGAGTAGGACATGTTGGCTGTTGCCAGCGTATCCCCCGTTCCAGGGATCAGACGCAACGAGCTATGAATCGGCAGGGGTTGAGCCACATCATCCAGCCGTTCGACGCGATGAGTGAGAAAATCGGTCAAGGTGTGCGTTGGATGGAGAAGGCCGAACAGCACGTGAGCGTCCGCCCCTCCAATATCGAGATCTGCGAGCACGACCTGCTTGCCCTTCCTTGCCAGGACGAGTGCCAGGTTGGATGCGACCACACTTTTTCCGACTCCTCCTTTTCCCGACGCGATAGAGATGATATGTGCCATTGAGATCAGTTCCTATTGGTCTGAGCCGAGTGGTACATCTTCTTCGGTTCGCCTCTGGAAAACCTGAACGGACATAACCCATCCACATGCAGTGGGAAGGAACCGGTCCCCAAGTCTGGGATCTGAGTATAGCACCGACTCAAGTTTTGAAACCGCTCCGCCGATACCTCAGGTGTCATGAATAGTGATGGACCTACAATAACGGGGAACCAGTTGGATGGCGCGCCCGCTCGGGACGGGGAAATCCTGACCGTGATGGAGGTCGCAAAGTTCCTCCGGGTGCCGAAATCCACCGTCTACAAACTCGCGCGGGTCGGTGAACTGCCAGCTTCGAAGATTGGAAAGCATTGGCGCTTTCTTCGCCGCGACATTCATGAGTGGATGCACAGTCGCTCGGGCAAGTCGAGAGAGGCATGAGTCGTTCTCCCGTTGACGGACGGAATGGGAGATACCTTCATTCTTTGACCCGCGCGGTGCTCAGAAAATGAGCGGTCGGCATAATTCTGTCGTTACGGCCATTGATCGAACCGACTTTCCTCCACGCCAGTTGATCGTTTCATTCTCAGCTCGAAATCCGAGCACCTCTCGACTCTCTCCGGCTCAGGTCATTCGAGGCATGTGCCGATATGGAGTGAAGTGCAGGGGCGTCACGAAGACGCCCACCACCACGGTTTTGTTAGCAGTGCGTCCTCGTGTTGGGACAGTCGAAGCAGAAAAAAAGAGGCATCATGCCAGCCGATCCCAACATGAAAATCCTCGTCGTCGATGACATGGTCACGATGAGAAGGATCATAAAAAATATTCTGAAACAGCTGGGATTTCCCAATTGTGACGAAGCCGAAAACGGGCAGGAAGCCCTGCAAAAGCTACGGGGCGATACGTACGGATTCGTCGTCTCCGATTGGAACATGCCGGTCATGACGGGCATCGATATGCTCCGTGCAATTAGGGCGGACGAGAAACTCAAAGCTATTCCTGTGTTGATGGTGACGGCTGAAGCTCAACAGAGCAATCTGGTTGAGGCCGTTCAAGCCGGGGTGAGTAACTACATTGTCAAGCCCTTTACGGCAGAGACCATGCACGAGAAGCTCGGCAAGATTTTCAAGTAAGCCATGGATGGTGACCATACTCGATGACGTGCAAAACAAATTAGTGGAACTGGTCGCGATCTTCAGTATTCAACAGAACGGGGAGAACAGGGGTGTCGAAGGCACAGCCGGTCACCTGCTGAAGCAACTCGATGATTCGAAAATGACGGCCATGAAACAGCAAGTAGCCGACGATATCCTGGCTCAATTCGGATTCAAATGAGGCGCCGGAATAATGGATATTGCCACAATCCTTGGAATAGCGATCGCGTTGGGCTCCATTATCGGGGGCCAAGTACTGGAGGGTGGGCACGTCGGCTCGATCATGCAGCTCACCGCCTTCATCATCGTGATCGGCGGCA
This sequence comes from uncultured Nitrospira sp., assembly GCA_902500755.1. GTDB lineage: Bacteria > Nitrospirota > Nitrospiria > Nitrospirales > Nitrospiraceae > Nitrospira_D. The sequence continues at coordinate 17,672 of CABVRV010000003.1, read as the reverse complement.
CCTTCGGCGCGATTTGCATACAAAATCCGTTATCGGTGGTCATCAAGGCGTTTGGTGCGCTGTCCATCGCGATCGCAGGCCCTCATATCGACAACAAAGGAACGATTAAACTCATCTTAGATCTCGCCACGATCTCGCGGAAACAAGGGTTGTTGGCGCTGGAAGGAAAGCTGAAGGACATTAAGGATCCGTTCATGAAAAAAGGGATTCAACTCATCGTCGACGGAACAGAACCGAAAGCCGTGCACGAGATTCTTGAGATCGAGGTGGAGCATCATGAGGAGCAGGGCGTGATCGCAGCCAAGGTCTGGGAAGCGGCCGGTGGGTATGCGCCGACCGTCGGCATCATCGGCGCGGTGCTTGGGCTGATCCACGTGATGGAAAATCTAGCTGATCCCTCAAAACTAGGCAGCGGTATCGCGGTGGCGTTCGTTGCCACCGTCTACGGCGTCGGCGCAGCGAACCTGTTTTTTCTTCCACTTGCCAATAAGATCAAACTGAAGCTGAAGGAAGAAGCGGGTGCTCGCAACCTGGTCATTATGGGACTCGTAGGACTTGCTCAAGGTGAAAATCCTCGGTTGCTTCAGGAAAAGTTAGAGGGCGTTCTGCCCCAAAGCGAGCGGACCAAGGAGACAAAAAAATGATGTCGTTCGTGAAGCGTCATTCGTATCTCGTGATGGTCTTAAAGAGGGATGACTCAAACGCTTCACGTTGCACGTTTCACGCGTCACGGTGATCAATGGCGAAGCACAAGCACGAGGAACACGAAAACCACGAGCGGTGGCTGGTCTCATACGCCGACTTCATTACCTTACTCTTTGCGTTTTTCGTCGTGATGTACTCGATCTCCTCCGTCAACGTCGGAAAGTACCGAACCGTCAGTGAATCGATCAAGGCGGCGCTCAATCCAGTCGTAAGTCCTCCGTCCTCTCCTACCCCCTTTTCGTTGAGCGCCAACAAAGCGGCACTCACGGCTCCGGACACGCCTGGGAGTAAGGAGGTGGTGATCAGAAAACTGAGAAATTTGGTGAAGAGCATCAAGGCGGTCCCCCAGATGTCGACGGTGCGAATCACCGAAAAAGTCAACGGCGACATCGTCATCACGATCCCAGACCAGCTGTTGTTCAACAGCGGAGAAGCTGCGGTGCGTGCGGAAGCACTACCATTTCTTGAGGGATTAAGCGGGGCGCTTGTCGAGCTCAACCGCCATACCAAAGTCGAGGGACATACGGATAATGTTCCGATCCGTACGGCACAATTTCCTTCCAACTGGGACTTATCGGCTGCTCGAGCTGTGATGGTCGTCAGAGTGCTGTCGGAACTCTACAGTGTGCCGTCCGACCACCTTGCCGCGGTAGGACATGCCGACACGAGGCCAGTGACGGGCAATCTAGATTCTGAACAAAGGGCCAAAAATCGTCGAGTTGAAGTTATTATTCTTGAGCAAGCGCCACCCGATTCACTTCTCCGGGCAGAACATGAGACGGATGGCTCTGAGCAATCAACGGATGATATGCCAGCAGGCGCATCGCAGCTGCAACCGGAGTTGTCTGGAATAGATCGCCCAAAGTTGCCCTAAACCTTCGGCCCTCGCTGCCCAACCGCTTGGATCTCAAGTCCCGAGGAAAACCAGCCGACAATAGTAAGCAGTCCAGTACGACTACCATATCCAACTGAGTCTCTATTTGTCTGGGAGTTTGTATGCCGATTACTCAACGCACTTCACACACGACCACCGTGGTGCACATCGACGATGTCTTTACGCACCGTAACCGGAAAGACTTCTCGTCTGCGGTGAAGACATTTAGGGAGTCCCCAAGTAAACATCTCATCGTCGATTTACACGATGCCACCTATGTCGATAGTGCCGCTGTCGGCTTGCTGGCACTAACGTCCCAACAGCTCACGGCGGACGAGAGAATGCTCAGCTTGGTCGGGCCACAAGGCACGGTGAAAACGATTCTCGAGATGGCAAATCTAGACAGGATGATTCCTGTGTTTCCAACAGAGGAGGCGGCGGCTGAAGCTCGAGCCGCATGAGAGGAAGATACGAACCGGTCTCGACCGAATTGAAAGAAGGAGGAAGTCATGGCCATGCAAGTGAAGGAACGCCCAGTGCCGAACGGTGTGGTTCTGGAGTTGACGGGAGATCTCACCTACGCCAATCGTGAGCAATTCAAAACGGCGGTGGAAGCGATCCGGCAGAAGGGCTGTCGGCATCTCATCTTGAATATGTCCGAGGTGCGCTTCGTCGATAGTTCCGGGTTAGGACTGCTTGCGCTGGTCTCGCAAAACTTTAAGTTGGGCCAAGGGAAAGTGAGTATGTTGAAGCCGCAGAGCTACGTGCGGGAAATCATGAGCCTGGCAAACATTCAGAAATTGATCCCCGTCTACGATAACGAGCAAGATGCGTTGGCCTCACAACAACGAGCCGCCTAGGTCAGACGGCGTGAAGCGTATCTCGTCTTTTGATTCAGACACTTCACGCTTCACGAACGACGCTTCACAAACATGACGTAACTTTGACGCGGGATTTGTGATGCCATCAACGTCGGTTGAACAAACAGCTCAGGTGGCGCGGCAAACTGTGCTCATCGTGGACGATGAGCCGACCGCGCGCATTGCGCTGGCGGCTCGACTCAAGCGGATGGGGTACCGCGTGATCGAGGCGGTCGACGGCAAATCCGGACTGGATGCGCTGCGTCGTGAACGACCGGATCTGACCATTTTAGATTGGATGATGCCTGAAATCGACGGCCCGTCCTTCTGTGAACGGGTGCGCCAAGATCCTGAGCTGCTCACCAGTCAGATCCTCATGATGACGAGCCACGATCAACCTGAGCAGATCGCCGAGGGATTGGCCCGTGGGGCCGATGATTTTCTCAGCAAAGCCGCCAGCAAGTATGAAATCACGGCTCGCGTTCAGTCCGGAATACGCGCCGCGACCCTGATCCGGCGATTAGAAGACGCGACCGGGGAGATTCGGCGCAAGCAGGAGGTGCTCGAGCGAGAGCTGCAATCCGCGGCGCGCTACGTTGAATCGCTGCTCCCGGCGCCGGGCATCGTCTTACCCGGCGTTCAGATGGTGCATGCCTATCGACCCTCGCTCGGCTTGGGCGGGGACCTGTTTAACATCGTTTCGTGGGGCGATGGTGTGTTGGGGTTGTACTTGCTGGATGCTTCCGGTCATGGTGTCTCGCCGGCATTGCGCTCCGCATCTCTTTCAACATTTCTGCGACGAGGCAACTTGCTCCGGCATGTCGGGTCGACTGATCCGGGTTCCATTCTCACGGAAGCCAACAAACAGTTCCCGCTGACGGAAGACGGGAACTACTTTACGATCATCTTTGCCAGACTCGACATGCGTACCCGTACCCTCTCCTACGCCACTGCCGGTCACAATGGGGCGTTTCTCCAACGAGCGTCTGGAGAATTCCGTTGGATGACTCGACCTAACTTACCGCTCGGGTTTGATGCCTCGACGGTGTATGTGACGACAGATCTCACGATCGCACCGGGTGATCGATTGTACCTGTTGAGCGACGGCCTTTATGAAGTTCCGGATGCGAGCGGAGAATTGTGGGGACAAGATCGGCTGGAAGAGACAATTCGTGGTTTCGGCCCCCGACCTCTGACGGAAGTCGTGGCGGGATCCATTGAGGAAGCGATCCGATGGCAGGGGCACGAACAATTTCCCGATGATGTGGCTCTGATGGGTGTCGAGGTGACGGCGGCAGTCGTGTAGAGAGCGGATCTTATGAATCATGATTCCGTCTTCAGTCTTGATGAGGCGCTTTCCCGAGTCGATCACGACCGAGAGACGTTTGACATGATGGTGGAACTCTTCATCGAACACGGGCCGAAGGACTTAGCGGAAGCGAAAGCAACACTCGGCGCGCAAGACGCCGCCGGTTTGACCCGATCCAGTCATCGGTTGAAGGGAGCGATCCTCCAGTTTTGCGCTCCGGCTGCCCTTCACGCATGCAAAACATTAGAGGAAACCGCAAAGGCCGGAAATCTTCAGCATGCTGAAGCGCTCTATGTCACGCTGGAACAGGAACTCTTGCGTCTGCTGAATGCGCTTCGCCATGAACGGGACAAAGGACTTGCCGCATGAACATGCCGGACACCTCGGATCATCTGTTGGTCATCGACTCGTGTCCAGAGACCCAAGCGTGCATCGCCCAGCACTTGCGGGGCAGAGGGTTTTCGGTCGTCGCCGTGGATGATCCGGCAGCGGCATTGGCGACCATCGATTCCACGGCCCCGGACATAGTACTCACCGATTTATTTCTCCCCGACGCAGCCGGACTCAGATTGGTGAAAAAGCTCAAAGCCAGACATGATCCCTGCCCCGTGATTGTGATGGCCCAAGACGCGCCGGAACCGATGATCCTGGAGGCGCTGCGCGTCGGAGCCGCCGACTATCTTCATAAACCTATCGCCGAAGAAGAATTGGCCCACGCAATTCAGCGCGCGCGCGGACTCCTGCCTGGAGATCTGGCTGATCTTCCGGGAGTGTGCCGATCAGAGTATAGCCTGACTGTGGACTCGGATCCTGCCCATATCTCAGGAATTATTTCCTGGTTGATGAAGACTACGGCGTCCGCTTTGCCGCCGACGCGGCGGTTGCACCTTCAAGGAGCGTTACAAGAATTGCTCTTCAATGCCATCGAACATGGGAATCTCGAAATCTTTTACCAAGAGAAACAAGAGGCTCTGGCGGACGGACAGTATGAACAGCTCCTCGCCCGACGCTTGGCCCAAGCTCGGCTCAGAGATCGGCGCGTGACCATTCATGCGCTCTACGAGAAGAGCGGTAACAGTCTGCTTTATCGCATCACCGATGAAGGCAAGGGTTTCAAATGGCGGAGTCTGCTCATGCGCTCGCAGGAAGTATGTGAGTCGGAAGGCGCGAATGGGAGAGGGATCTTTTTGACTCGTTCGTTTTTTCCTAGTTTAGCCTACAATGAATGCGGTAATGAAGTGACGATCATGGTACCGCTTGATTAAGTTTCACGTTCCAAGTTACCTGTTGAGACAGGGGCCTTAAAACTTGAAACCTGGAACTCGCAGTGTGCCGTCAGAGAATCCGCAAATATTCCACCGTGCTCTCGCCTTTGCTGGCATCTCGCCTTAGGACCACGAATGAGGACTTCGTCGTTTCGTTCACGGTAATGGCCAGCCGTGCTGAGAAATAGTCCGACTTGACGTCGTAGTCGTTGCGCAACGTCCGGCCGATTTCTTGAAAACTGCTGACTCGATCGAGTTCGACCTTGGTTTTGTATGGACGTCCTTGAGCGATCTCCATGGCAATCGATTGGGTAATACCGGGGTCGAGCGTCTGAATGACGATGGGATCGGCTGTGTTGAGGTTCATCGGGGCTCCACCTTCCAAGGGATAGACCGTGACATAGGGCTCGAGTCGCTCGATAATGTCCGGTGTAAATCCCTTGATGAGCCGAAGATCGCCGAGTCCAGGCAACGGCGAATTTGCGGCTCGATAGGGCGGCCTCAAGGACTGATAGTAGAGGCTCTCTGCTCCGGCCGGTTGAGGCGCGTCATCCTGATCGATCCAGTCGATGAGGGCATCCACGAGGTTTGGATTCACCTTGAGCAGTTCGAACAATCGTCTGACCCGGAAAACCCTTTTCTTCTGTTCCAGTTCCCCACCAGACGTCGAGGCGAGGTCGTTCAGATTCACTTTCCCTGTCTCGTCTTTGATTTGCGCCGTCAAGAACCCGTCGCCGATCGCATAATTTTTGATCGGCATGGCCCAGATGTCGGTCGGGCCGTCGTATTTTTGCCCCGTCATTTTTTCGCGCAGGAGATCCTGCGCCAGCACCGCGCGTGTCGCCTGGACCGCCGCCCGCGTCAGCATACTGGCCTTATAGTCGTCTCGAAAGGTCGCCGCCGCACGGTATTCCCGGCGCGCTTCCGCGTCAAATTCAAGAATGAGGGCGGTGAGGAGGGTCAACACGAGGAGCGCCAACAGAAGCGCGACGCCTCGCTGGTCAGCTTTTGGCATAGCTTAAGACCCGAATGGTTGCGTCCATGTTCACCGGGTTATCGAACTTGGGGCGTATTTGGAGATGGCGGACTTGAAGATCGTACGGAGCTTGGTCAATGGCGACCAGTAAGGCAAGGACTTCCGGCAGTTGCACGCCTTCTAACCGCAGGTCGACGGCGGTTTCTTCATAACCTTGCGCCAGCGTTTGGACCTGCGGCTGCATACTTGTGATGCGCTCTCGCACCTGTGCCGTCGTGGCCGCTTCTTCCATGAACGTGAGCAGCGAGAAATGACTGTCGATTGCGGGCATGCGACTTTCCACTTTCGCCAAACGGTCCCGCTTGGTGAGATAGGCTCGGCTCAGCGCCGCCAACTCGGTGAGATCTTTCTGTTTCCGCACTGTCTGACGCTCAAGGCGATCCAGTTTCTCGAGTAAGGGATCCACGATGAGCAGGAAGACAAGGCTCAGTCCAAGCACGATGCCCCCTGCCGTCACGAGCGTCCGCTCCCGCTTGGACATCTGGTGCCATCGTTCCCGGAAGTTTTGCATCATGATGGTTTCACCGTGGCGGTCATCCGAAACACCACTTGATTGGGTGCTGCGCCCACACGAGTTTCCGTCACCGCGACTTCCGAGAGGTGAGCGCTGGCAGCCAGGGTCTGCTTCACCCGTTCAACCGCGTCGAACGAGGTGGTCTCGCCCTCCAAGAGAATCACGGCGCCATCGACGGTCAGTTCTCGAACCTTGACGGTTGTTCCGGGTGGCAATTGTTTGACGAAGACGGACAGTGTGCGTAAGACTTTGTTGTCGGTGGTGTCGATCAGACTAAGGGATTTATCAAGCACCCCGATGCGGTACCGGGCTTGGTCAAGTTCCTCTCCCGGTGCGGCCCCGGCTCCAAAAAATTGCTCATACTGGCTCTGCAAGGCCGTTTTCAGCCGCGTCGCTCGTTGGTCTTGCAACATGAAGTGAACCGAGAAATCCACGAGTGCCAGGACAGCGATGACCAGAACAGCGGCGATGGCCATACGCCGGTCTCGTGTGGTTGTCACGGCGTCCTGTGAAGTGTCGTCTGTCACACCCTTCAGGTCAAGGGCAAGCCCGAGCGGGGACGATTTAAATCGCCAGCGTGGCCGGATGATCTTGGGATGAATCGCTAAACCAAACGCGATGGAGAATGCTCGTGGGGCATCGGGTCCGAACCCCTGGCGAGGTCCCACCGGGTAGAGTCCCAATTGTCGAGACACGTAGCTCCCGATTTCCTGAAGCTTGGACCCACCTCCGCATACCCAGCAGTGGGTCAAACGACCACGCTCGCTTCCTTGATAGGCCTGCAGCGTGATTCGAAGTTCTCGCAGGATAGGCTCCAGTAACCCATGTACCTGATCAACGGCTACCGTGCGCTTATGACGTTCAGCGTCGGCGAAGCTGCAGGCCTGTCGGACAGCTAGGGCGTGCGTGAGGTGGTTGCCGCCCCACAGGATGGTCCGAAGCACGACGGGACGCCCCCCCTGAACGAGACAGAGCGTGGTTTTCGAAGCGCCGACATCGATGATGGCCAAATCCGGCGGCACGGTTGCGCCTTCTTCTTGTAAATATTGCGTCACGGAAAAGAGCGCCATGGCATCGACATTGATAGCCGACGGCTCTACATCGGCTTGCGCCAAAAACCGGAGATGCTCGGCGACCTTCTCTCTGGGCGCGGCGGTGACAAGAACCTCCGAACCTTTCGTCTCGAGCGCCGATCCATCGATCGGTTGTTCGGGTGGAAGGATCAGGCTTCCGACCGCCAGATCTTCAAGCGGCATGGGCACAAGATTTTCGACTTCAAAAGGCACGACTTGCGCCAGCTTGGCTGAGTCCTTAAAGGGGAATGAGAGCGTTCTCACGAAGAGGTCCTGACAAGGGATGGCCGTCACTAAGCGGTCTGTGACATAGAGACCGTGTCGCCAGATGAAGCTTCGCAACGACTGCACACGTCGAGCCGGTTCGAGATCCTCCGGCCGTGAAAACGGCATGGGGTGCTGGAAATAATCGACCGTTTCGCGCCCGCTGAGACGACGGCGAAAACGGACGGCTTTGATGCCGGTTTGTCCGACATCCAGCCCGACACATTCATCTACGATGGCCATAATGGTTTCGACGAGTGCTCCGACAAATGGTCTACTTTACAATGCGATCCTTGCTTGTGCCAAGGTTCCGACGATCTTGACGGTCATGGGTGTTCCAGGAGGTGGAGCGGGGAGGCCCAGCGTTCCAGCTTTGGAGACAAAGCCGGGACCGGGAACGACCGTGACAGTAAGCGCGAGTCGGCTATTCGGTAACGGCTGCTGAATGGTGATTTGTCCGTCTCCCGTGAAGGAGCCGTCGATTCCTTCACCGTTCAGTTGCGTGACGTCGCAGCGGAGGTCACGGCAGGAAAGGCCTGCCGAAACCGAGCTGAATGTCAGCGATACGGTTCGTCCGTTGCCGACGGGAATCTGGTCGATCACGAGATCGGTCGCTTCCGCTGTCCATGTTCCTTCACCCTTCATGATGGTCGTGCCGGACCGTCCGGGCTCGATTCGATGGGAGAAATCCCCATTCAACGTCCCTCGGGTGACATAGCGGCGAAGGATCTTTGAGAGATCCACCTGCTGAAGCTGTCCCGTGATGGCCACGGGGCCGGCCAGGGAAAACGATGCGGCCGTGAGCGTACCTTTGGCGAGGTTCGTACGTGAAGAGTTTCCGTCCAGTTGCACGAGGATATCGAGGCCGAGCGTTCCGCTCAACGCCTTCAAGACTCCGAGTTTGGCTTGCAGCCCAGCCATTTCGATCGGCGTGATATCAGGCTTCGAGAGGGTCACGTGTCGCCACTCCAGGCTCAGGGGCAGCCCCATGGTCCAATCGGCTACCCGAATGTCCAGCGCGGTGGCTCGTTTGAGTTCCTCCACCACCCGTGCCTGGAGCATCCCGTAGGGAAAGGTGGCGAGGACGCAGATCGCCAAGATACAGATTCCAGCCGCAATCCACGCCAGAATCGCCCCCCATGCTTCAGGCCATTTGATGGTCATGAGGTACCGATCGTGATCCACTCGCGCACGGTCCACGGTGTGGCATCGGGATAGTGAAATGTCACTTCAATTAACACGGCCTTCGGCAGCTTGCTGGCCGTCGGCCATTCGTCGAGCCAGATCCGGTTCTGGTCGTCATAATACCGAACGTTGAAGGCCTGTACGCGATCGGCCAGTTCCATTTGTTCCAGCGTCTCATCGGTATCGGTCAGAGTGTAGAGGTTTCTGCGAACGAACCGAATCAACCGATCACGTTCGCGCGTGTACACCACGCGAATGGTTTCGCTCTCCTTCGTCGTCGCGGAACTCATGCTCTGCCCCATCGCCAGAAACGCGAGCGTGTCGGCCGGTTGCCCTTCCTGTGTTCCGTTCATTCCCACCCAGGGGTAAGCGAGGTTCCGTTTGCTGAGGGCAATCTCTTCGGCCATGAGACGTAAAATCTTTCTGACGGTTTGTTCTCTCGATACATGGTCTCTTCCGGCTTCGACGGCCTGCGTGGTCGTGATGAGCGAGCCGAAAACCATGGCCGCGATGGTGCCGAGCAGTGCGACGGCGACCAAGACTTCGACCAGTGTAAAACCGGATTGGCCTTTAAAAAGTGAGACGGCCGGCGAAGACATACGTGCTCACCTCAAGGCTTTCCTCGCGTTCACTGCGAGGCCAGGTCACTTTGATGCGAACTTCACGAATCAGCTCCAGTGGAGTCGGCGCGATGGTCTGTTTCCATCTGTACCCGACCGCTCTCGGGTCGGTGTGGGTCACGGGTTGGGCCCCGAGGGGAACATGCCGAAACTCGCCGACGGTTTCGCCGATGGCATACTGCCCCATCAGTTCCACCTCCACCAACTTCTCTTGGGCCAACAACGTCGCGGTCGTCAATTCCGAGGCTCGGTCCTGGAGATCCAGATCGAAGTTTCTCAGGCCAAGGAGAACCGGCAGTGCAATCGCCAGCAAGGCGATCGCCAGCAGCACTTCAAGAAGCGTGAATCCTGCGTCGTCGGCTTCGGTTCGTTGTCTGCCTTGCGCCATGTCGTCCTATCGGAGGTTGGGAATCCCGCCGATCGCCGGCCCCGCCGCTCCTGTCTGCGGCCTGGCTTTCAACAGGGTTTTGACTCGATCAGGAATAAAACGATGTCGTGGAATGTCGAACCGTTCGTCACTGACCCGAATCCCGCCGGTCAATGAATCGACCGCCAGCCCCAGCAGATTGTTCTTTGAGTCCATGAGGTACAACGTGACCGGTTCGATTCGCCCATTCGTGAAGAACTCTATCCCGACTCGTCCTGTCATGTGCTTCTCTTGCCCGATGGATACCTCAGTAAGACGTATGGATTCGGGTAACGAACGAGGGGTTTTCCAGGCCGGATCAAGTGGAAGGCGTTCTTCTTTGCCTTCCACGAGCATCAACCAGTAGAGTCCTCGATCCAGGTCAAGATAGAGCCTTAAGGGTGTCTGCTTTGAGGCGGCGTCTCCTTGCAGAGTTCGGAGAAGACCGATCAGTGTTCTTCCCGTGGAGCGGAGATCCTCTTCGAAACTGATCCGAGGAATCATGATGGCCAGAATTCCGCCAAGCAGAAATAGGACGATCAGCATCTCAAAAATCGTGAAACCAGCCGGAGACCGCCATCTTGACCTTCCTCGAACGGTGGTCCTTGCGAGATCGGGTCGTTCGAGCGACGATTGCCGTAGACGGTGTGTCAATGTTGCCGGATCATGTCGGTCCACGGATGTCTTACTCTTTGTCCAGATTCCAATTGGTGATATCGGCGTTCACACCCTCGCCGCCGACCTCTCCGTCTGTCCCCAGGGAGGTGATTTCGTAGTCGATCTTTTGGTCTCCCCGCTGGACTGGACTGACATATTTGTAGGGATTACCCCAGGGATCTTCCGGAAGCTTCGGCAGGTACCCGCCGATCTTCCATTTTTTGGGCACCACACCGACGGCCGGCTTTTCAATGAGCGCTTTGAGACCCTGCTCGGTGGTGGGGTAGATCCCGTTGTCCAATTTGTAGAGTTGCAGCGCGCCTTCAATATTGCGTATCTGCACTTTTGCGGCGGTCCGTTTGGCGTCATCGGTCCTGCCCATGATGCGGGGAACAACCAATGCTGCGAGGATGGCCAAAATAGCGACGACCACCATGATCTCAATAAAGGTAAAGCCGGCGGAAGATCCTCGCGCCGGCTGCATCAGGCGGACGCCTACGAAGATGAGTCGGTTCTTTTCCGTCGTCTGTACCGGCTGCTCGCTCCGCTGTTCCGCATCACTCATCATCACTCCCCCCTTTTTCTTTCAACGGTGTTTGCCGGTTCGTGTGGTTTACGCCTTCATCGTATCATCTGACCCATTTCAAAGATGGGCAAGAGAATCGCGACGACGATGAAGAGCACAATGGCCCCCATCACGAGAATCATGATCGGCTCCATCAAAGAGGTCAAGCGGGCAATCACGCGCTCGACTTCGCTGTCGTAAATTTGACTGACGCGGCGGAGCATCTCTTCCATTTCCCCGCTTTTCTCACCGACGGCGATCATGTGGGTGACCAAGGCAGGAAATTCTCCGCTCCGCTTCAAGGGATCGGCGATCGTCTCGCCCTCGCGGATGTTCTGCCGCGCGCCTTCTACTGTTTCTTCGAGCACGCGATTGTTCATCACCCGTTTGGAGACATCCAGCGCGTCGAGCAGTTGGACGCCGCTCGCCAACATCGTGGACAGGGTGCTCGTGAGCCTGGAAATCGACACCATTCTGGCGACGTCGCCGATCAGCGGGAGCCTGAGAATCACGCGGTCGGCGACCATGCGGCCTCGTGCCGTATGGGTAAACCGCCGGATCAGGTACAGCCCTCCGATGATAAGGCCCACCAGCGCCATCCAATAATCGGCCATGAACTCGCTGACCGACATCAACGCGACGGTCGGCCAGGGCAATGCCTGTTTCTGTTGCGCGAACACCTGGGTAATCTTGGGCACGACAAAGGTGATGAGGAAAAACAAGATGATCGTCCCAATGACCAGCATGATGATGGGATAGAGCATCGCATTGGTGACCTTGTTTCTCAGGGCCTGTTGCTTCTCGAGAAACTCCGCGAGCCTGAACAAGATCTGATCAAGCGCTCCGCTGGCTTCGCCCGCTCGGACCATATGAACGTAGATGGAAGAAAAATCCTTCTCATACGATTCCAAGACGACACTCAACGCTTTCCCGCCGCGGATTTGTTCTCTGATGTCGGCGAGCAGGGCCTTGATGGGTTTTTTCTGGGCTTGATCCACGAGCACGCCGAGCGCCTCGACGAGGGGGAGCCCGGCGACCAGGAGTGTCGCAAATTGCCTGGTCAGCAAGGACAGGTCGGTTGCCGAAAGGACGGAAGATTTCCCGGTCGCACGCGCGGTCGCGGAACGGCCTTTTTCGTGCGGACGAACCGATGGTTGGTTTTGCTCGACGACATCGGTCGGATACACACCCTCTTTCCTGAGCTTCAGCCGCGCCACCTTGACGTTTTCCGCGTCGATGATCCCTGCCGCGGCTCCACCGTCGCTCCGGTACCCTTGGTATTGATAGACCGGCATGATCAACAGGCTCCCGGAGAACAACCGACCGCCCAGGGTTTTCCGATGACCCGATAGGAATGAGCACGGAGACGATGGTGAGCGAAACAGGCTGCCATCTAGTCGACGTCGATTTCTTGTTGAGTGATTCGCATGACTTCTTCCAGCGTGGTGTGACCCTGGATGACTCGCTCGGCGCCTTCCTGCTTCAACGTCACCATGCCCTTGGCGATGGCCGCCTGCTTGATGGCGGTCGAGTCCGATTTGCTCCCGATCAGACGCCTGATTTCGTCGTCGAGCACCATGAGCTCGAAAATGCCGGTTCGTCCTCGATACCCGGTCTGCGAACAGGCTGCACAGCCTGCCCCTCGGTAGAGGGTCACAGTCGAGCCTGGTGGTACGTCGAGGCGATCGAGCTCTTCCTCACTCGGCGTGTAGGGCCGCTTACAGTCCGGGCAGATCCGTCTCAGCAATCGCTGGGCAAGAACGGCGACGACTGATGACGCAACGAGAAACGGTTCGATGCCCATGTCGATCAGGCGCGTGGCGGCGCTTGCGGCATCGTTCGTGTGCAGAGTGGAAAACACCAGGTGTCCCGTGAGGGAGGCGTGAATGGCGATCTCCGCTGTTTCACGGTCGCGGATTTCGCCGATCATGATGACGTCGGGGTCTTGTCGAAGGATCGACCGCAGTCCGGCGGCAAAGGACAGATTGATCTTGGGGTTGACCTGCATCTGCCCGACTCCGAGCAACTGATATTCGACCGGGTCTTCGACGGTGATAATGTTCTTGTCCGGCGCATTGATGTGGCTCAATGCGGCATAGAGCGTGGTCGTCTTGCCGCTTCCCGTAGGGCCGGTGACGAGCATGATCCCGTGAGCGAGCTGGATCAGTTGATGAATCACCGCGAGCCGTTCTTTCGAGAATCCCATTTCCGAAAGATTCAGGAGGCGGTTTTCTTTCTCCAGCAAGCGCAGGACGACTCGCTCGCCGTGCGAGGTCGGTAACACGGAGACTCGAAGATCGACATCCTTTCCGGAGGTCCGAATGGCGAAGCGGCCATCTTGCGGGAGACGCTTCTCGGCTATGTTGAGGCCGGCCATGATCTTCAGTCGCGCGATGATGCTGGCTTGCAAATGCTTTGGTGGCGTGAGGACCGGATACAGCACACCGTCGATCCGATAGCGGATCACCAGCCCACGCTCGAACGATTCGAAGTGGATGTCACTGGCTCGTTGTCGAACCGCCTGAAACAGCACCGAGTTGACCAGTCGAATGATCGGAGCCTCATCGGTCGCATCGAGCAAGTCTTGCGGCTCGTCGAGTTCGTGCGCCAGCTCATCGAGGCTCCGGTTCGCCGCAATATCTTCCATCACTTGCTCGGCGCCGGCCGGATTGGCAATTTCATCGTACGCGCGGTTTAAGCAACCGAGGAGGGTCACGCTGCTCGTCAAGATGGGCTTGATGGGTTTGCCTAAGAGTAATCGAAGGTCATCCAGGGCGACGGTTTCGAGGGGGTCGGTCGAGGCGGTCAGGATAACACCCTCTTCATACCGAAGGGGTAAGACGTGGTATCGTCGACAAAAGGCGATGGGGACCTTCTTGATCAGCTCGTGGTCGACATGGCTGGTATCCAGCTGCGGCATCCACGTCATCTCGAATTGTTGCGCGAGCGCTTCCAGCAGCTGTTCTTCCCGCAAGGAGCGCAGATGGAGCAGGACCTCTCCCAATCGGCCGCCTTTCTCCTGTTGATAGGATAAGGCTTCCTCCAGCTTTGACTCCAAGAGATGGAATTTTTCCTCGAGGATACGTCCCAACAGGGGACGACGAGGACCGGAATCGGATTGCTCGGTTTCAAGCATGCGGCCAATTTCTTTCATGTCGTGTGGATCGAGACGAATGCCATGAACTGATGTCTTTGCAGTGGCCGTCCTGTCCGATGTAAAGATACTCTTCCTTCCAATAGCCTGGCAAGGACAAGCCGAATTCTTTACGTAAAATTGAGACGTTGTGCATCCTGAGTTGTTCTGAGACTGCCGTTAAATTGCCGCAATGAGCAGACGAATCGGTCGTTCAACTGGCACAAAGAACCCCGGTACTGGCTGTGATCGAAGACTGTGACCAGGGAGCTCGGCATGGTAGAAGAATGAGATGACCGAGTTCAGAGGAGTGAGAGCGCCGCCGACCGTGGCTCAGCGCAGTTCATAGGTAATCGTCGAGCGTTGGTTGTTCCGAACCACGTCGAGCTTCACGATCTGCTCATTCTTGAGCTGTTGGAGAAGGCTCAGCATGGTACTGGGGTCACGGATGTCGACCCCATTGACACGTTGCAACACGTCTCCGGCCTGGACGCCGATCTTTTCATAAAAACTAGCCGGAGCGATGTAGTCCAGGCGATAGCCGTTCACGGCCCCGTTGGTCATGTTCGGTACGGCTCTCGCTTGCGACAAGAGTTTTGGGAGATCGCTCATGGCCTGCTCCACTTCGCGTCGATCGACGACTTTTCGCAGAGGAGCGCCGGACGTCGACGGCTTATTGGAAGGTGGGGGTATGCCGGCGGGATCGCCGGCGACAGGTGGGGCTTCTGCATGCGCCAGTTCCAGTAACTCTTCTAGATTGCCTTGGCGAATCACGACCCCGTTGCGACGAATTTCGCTGACCTCGCCGAGGTCGAGCACTGAGTCATGCAGATGATACAGTGACTGCTGTTTCGACGAGAGGTCCTCAATGATTGCAAAGACGCCGCGCTGATCGCCCAGCACGACCCCGATTAATCGAAGCTTTTCTGCCACACCGAGGGAAGCCCGCACTGCGGCGCCGGAGGCGCCTGGACGTCCAGACTTTGTGGTACTCATTGTTCCATCGCCAGTCGTAGCGGGAAGAATGAAAAGGCCGCTTGAATGAATCTGCTCGACCGCTTGGAGAGGCGAATAGGACGTCAGTGACGGAGATCCTACCGAAGCGCCGGCGCTGACTCCGGCAGGAGGCTCCGGCATCATGTATAACGCATCGGCGACAAACGCATTGATGGAGTGAGCGAGGAGCAGTCCGCATGCTACCAGGCAGAGCAGCAAACCAGCGGAGCGGGCATGTTGAGAAGACATTATCGCCATGTATTTGGTTCTGACTATAGCCCATGGTACTCGGTGAACCGTGATGGCCGCAAGAATCTTTTCGTTGCAGTCCTTTGCATGATGAGTAGACAAAGTGATTCGAGCCAGCAATAATCCCTTTCATTAAGGAGGTCGCACGCGTGAAGAAAGCGCTCATCACCGGGATTACCGGCCAAGACGGCTCCTATCTGTCTGAATTCCTCCTGGGAAGAGGGTATGAGGTGTACGGCATCGTACGCCGTTCCAGCTCGTTCAATACGGGTCGAATTGATCCTATTTATGAGGATCCGCACGTGCCCCATCGGCGACTCCATCTCGTCTATGGCGATTTGAACGACGCCAGTTCCCTGAATCGGATCTTGCGCACGGTCCAGCCCGATGAAATCTACAACCTTGGTGCCCAGAGCCATGTGCGAGTGAGTTTTGATATTCCTGAGTACACCGGAGAGATCACGGGGCTTGGGACCATCCGGCTCCTTGAGGCCATCCGGGAGTCTGGGCTGAAGCCGAAGTTTTACCAAGCCTCATCGAGTGAGATGTTCGGCAAAGTATTGGAAGTGCCTCAGAAGGAAACAACGCCGTTTTATCCCCGGAGCCCCTATGGGGCTGCCAAAGTCTATTCCTACTGGATTACGGTGAATTATCGGGAGGCCTACAATCTCTTTGCCTGCAATGGCATTCTGTTCAACCATGAATCACCTCGACGGGGCGAGACCTTCGTGACGAGGAAAATCACCAAGGCGGCGGCACGGATCAAGCTCGGCACCCAACAAGATTTATTTTTGGGCAATCTTGATGCGAAGCGCGACTGGGGCTATGCCGGCGACTATGTCGAGGCCATGTGGATGATGTTGCAGGCGCCGACGGCGGATGACTATGTCATCGCCACGGGAGAAACCCATACGGTCAAGGAAATGTTGGAGCTGGCCTTCGGCCGGCTGCAGCTCGATTGGAAGAAGCACGTCAAGATCGACGAAAAATACTATCGGCCGACTGAAGTCGATCTACTCATCGGAGATGCCGGCAAAGCCAAGAAGCAACTCGGCTGGCAACCGAAAGTGAAATTTGAAGAGTTGATCGCCATGATGGTCGATGCGGATCTGGCTGCGGAACGAGAACGCCTTGAGGGGACGCAAAAAAAGGTTTGAGGTTCGAGGTTAGAGGATGGAGGGAAGGCGGTAAGCTCTAATGTCATTCTGGAAAGATAAACGTGTGGTCGTGACGGGAGGAGCCGGGTTCCTTGGTTCTTTCGTCGTAGAGCAGTTACGCGCGAAGGGCTGTGAACAGATCGTGGTGCCGCGAAGCCGAGACTATGATCTGGTACAGATGGATGCTGTGAGGCAGCTGTATAGCAACACCAAACCGGATGTCGTGATTCATTTGGCGGCGCGTGTCGGTGGCATTGGTGCCAACCAAGCCAATCCCGGACGGTTCTTCTACGACAACTTGATGATGGGTGCTCAGCTGATCGAGGTGGGCCGACAACAGGGGCTGAAGAAATTCGTCGCAACAGGGACCATTTGTGCCTATCCAAAATTCGCTCCGATTCCGTTCAAGGAAGACGACATTTGGAACGGATATCCCGAGGAAACCAATGCTCCGTACGGATTGGCCAAAAAGATGATGTTGGCGCAGTCTCAGGCCTATCGGCAACAGTATGGGTTCAACTCCATTGTGCTGTTCCCCGTGAATCTGTACGGGCCGCGCGACAACTTTGACCTGGAAACCTCGCATGTGATTCCGGCACTCATACGGAAATGCGCATCCGCCAAAGACGATGGACGTGCATCGATCACGTTATGGGGTGATGGATCCCCGACTCGGGAGTTCTTGTATGTCGAGGATGCCGCCGAGGGGATTCTGCTCGCGGCCGAAAAGTATGATGGTGATCTCCCGGTCAATCTGGGAACGGGTGAAGAAGTCAGGATTCACGATCTTGCCACGATGATCGC
>CABVRV010000002.1 GCA_902500755.1 uncultured Nitrospira sp. | reverse complement strand
GGTATCTCGAACGGGCGATCGGCCGTATGATCGATATTAATTTTCATTTGATCACTGAGTCCGGCCAGGTACCGCCCAAGGACTATCACGAATCCTTCGTGCGTCTGAGCGCGATCGGGGTAATGGCGGCTGACGCTACTCATTGAAACGGCGGCAGGTGTGGCGAATTGTTCACGAACTAAAGCGGCGTGTTATACGGACGGAAACTCGGCCATCCGGCACTTATGCGTAACGGCCTAAAACATCGTTATGCAGCTCGTCTTTCTGTTTCAATTTCGCCAATATTTATTTTGGGAGCGAGTATTGCTATGCCTGCTTCCATCAGCACTCTCAATGACCGCCGCCCATCGTCGCCATTTGGATCATTTTCCCAAAAACCTGTGTCAAAAGTAACGAGACGGCGTATCCCTGCTTGAACAAGCAGGCCTGAACACATTGAGCAAGGGAATTTTGTAACGTAGACTGTACAATCCTTCGTCGATGTTCCTACACGAGCAGCATTGCATATCGCGTTTGTTTCAGCATGAACAGTCCAGCGGAGTTTTTCTGATTTTTCTAGGCGCTCTTCCAAATCTGAAACACGTCGAGGTAACCCATTATAACCTGTTGATATTACAATCTGATCTTCACCAATAACTACTGCGCCTACCCGACAATCATCGCGAGATCGACTTGCGACAAGTTCTGCCATCTCATAAAAATACTTATCCCAGCTTTTCCGGGTGGTCCTGGTATTTCCATTTGATTTCTGTGTCATGGTGGCGTTATCGGCAATCAGGTCGGGATGCTTTAATTCCTACTTCCTCCGGTTGCTTCGAGCCTGGTCACCCATGGGGTCGTTCACCCTCAAGAATATGATGATCACTGAGAGGAGGACTTCGCAAAAAATACAAGATCATGTGTTCGCTCGCCGTTCTTGCCGAGTCTCTCATTATCACCGGGTCGCAACACAAGCAAGCCATTCAAACGAATGGGATATGGGAAATGAACATGGATCAGGAACCTTTTCTTGATGGATTTTGTGGCAGTCTTCATCGAAGGATACGAGACGACGGGACAGAAATCCTTTCATCTGAGAGGGTGAACTGAGCTGTGTTGACAAGTCCTTGAACCATTGCAAGAATAACGTGCAATCTATGGCGAATTTCATTTCTTGATGAACCAGGCCGCTGGTCTGGTCAAGTCTACCTTTGTGAGGCGTTTGACGATGCCTACCTGGCTCCTTCCTGCATTGAAAGCCGTTCTGCCGCATGTGGGGACAGTCTTGTCCTCGGCAGCCCCTGTGTTTACCAAGAAGAGTGCCGATGCGGCCCCCAATCAGACCTCGATGTTGCAACAGCAGGTCACCGAACTTCAGGCCGTGGCAGCTAGGAACGACACCCACATCAAGGACTTGACCATGCAAATGCGAACCACGCTCGAGGCGCTGGAACAGGGTGCTGCTCTGTCGGAACGTCGGTATCAACGTCTTCTGACGATGTGCCTTGCGACGACGGTGGTAGCGGTGGTGGCAATGGGATTGGCTCTGCTGTTAATGTTTCGATAAGCAGTCAAGAGTTGTGTGCGTGGGCATCTGTTGCGAAGGCGAGAAGTTATCCTTTGCGAGGCTGTTGTGGGATGGGATGCGGCCCTGCTTCGTGAAAGTCTGTATAAGGCCTTGTCCGGTGAACGAAGTCCCAGCTTTGATACGATCCTAAAAGTGATCAGTGCTTTGGGGCTGAAGCTGAAAGCGAAAATGCCTCAAAGTCCCGTCTCTCGCACCAGAGCTTATTGGAAATGATTCCCGACCCCGTTGTTTAGACTGTGGAGAACCAGCCCAAGCGTGCTCGCGTCCCTGCACCCGCGTTGGATGTGTAAGTTGACAAGTGACCAAACGCGGGTAAGAATCATATGCCAACTTGCACCTGCGGTGCGGAATATCTCGTTAATATGCCAAATGATTCGACCTGCGAGGATCGTAACGTGCAACGCGACATGGAACTGGTCAGAAAAATACTTTTCGCGCTCGAGCAAGCCTATCCCTGAGGCCATTGAAACCGTGAAGGTTGAAGGCTACGATGATCTCACCGTAAGGTATCACTTACTCCTTCTCGCTCACGCCAAGTTGATTGATTATGAACCTGCGCTGACGAAGACCGGTAAAGTCATCTACGTTTTAGCATTCAACCCGTCCTTGCAGGGGTATGAGTTTCTTGATGCGGTCCGCGACGAAGCCGTGTGGAATAGGTTGAAGGCCCAGGTGTCTGAAAAGGGGGCATCAGTGCCTTTCGATGTTCTGAAGCTTCTGGCGATTGAATTTGCTAAGAAGATGTTCGGGTTGTGAAGAGTTGAATGATGACGGAGCTAAGATGGCTACTACTCGCATTGTCTGAATGACTGGTTGTCTATAAGTATTTGTTTGGCAAGCCTGTGCGCGCCATTGAGAGGTACGCAGTATGGTTGCAAATCAAAAGCTCTTAGCTATTGCTACGTTCTTAGTGCTGTGCTCGACTGTCGGCGTACCAAACTCCTACGGTGCGAGCATCACAATTAAGGGGAGTGGGGACGAGGTAACGGAGACCGTCTCGTTTTCGACGGGGCTCCTTATGGTTGGTGCAGCGCACAAAGGTAGTCGCAATTTCGTCGTTGAGCTTCTATCAGTGGATGGGCAGAAGAGAGAACTGTTGATGAATGCGATTGGTGATTATCAAGGTGTTCGCTTGATACCTATCGCCACTGGTCAGTATCGTTTTCAGATTCAGTCTGATCAGGCATGGGTAGTAATGCACGAGCAGCCGGATTCAAACAAGCAGGGGACGCCATTGCCAATATCGCATAGTCACATTGGCGATGCACCGCTCGGCCCCTTCGTTATTGATCGAGGACTACTTCGTGCCTCATTTACTCATGAAGGCACACGCAATTTTGCCGCCACTCTTTTTACTGCAAAGGGAAGTATGGTCGCGCTTCTGGCGAACAAGATCGGCGCATATAGAGGAACCGTTACCGCTTCGATTTCTGGTGCTGGGCCTTATTGGTTGGCAGTCCAAGCTAGTGGTGCTTGGTCTGTTGAACTGGTGATGGATAAGTAAGGTGCAACGACAAAAGTGAGCTGATTTTCTTAACCCCTTCTCCGCTCTTAGATGTCCTCCGGCGCTTCGCATGCAGCGTCTGGTTTAATTTCAGGGGTGTCTTCGGGGCTTGTGATCACGTATTTGATGATAGAGTCTCAATCGCCTCGCACCGCTCGCTCCAAGCCATCATCGATATAGGCCATGCCTGGCTCTTCGCTTAGGAACGTAATAGGGACGCCCCGGTTTGTTTTGTGAATGTGGGCACGCTCGCGTGCCGTAACGGTTGGTTTGAAACCTCCACTCCATGTGGGATACTGCCGGGTGGTCCTGGATGATCACTGTCGGCATCGTCGCTCCAGCAACGGATCAATGCAACCGGCATATACTCCTGATACTAATGGATTAATATTTGGTTCGAATCAGCGAATATGGCTATCGAGAGAATTGCATGCACCATTCATCTTTCGTCTCTTGCCGAGCTGTACGTATTGGTCTACCATCAAGGCAGCCATGAAGATGGACAGTGTGTGTTGACCGTTTGCTGGAGTAACGATCTGTTATGAGTCACCCTCTGGATTTCGTCACGGTTGAAGGACTCCTTGCCTATGGTCGTGTTCTCGCACGACGAGCGTCGGAGCGAGGATTTGTCCAGCCTCTGCTAAAAGAAGTGTCCGGCGATGACCGTGATCGTGTCCACGCCAAAATGAAGCAACTCCGCTCGTTCGTCGAACGCTCCAAGGCCGGCTTTGCAACCGCCGAAGCGTACCAGTCGGCCCGGGAAAGCCTCATCGATGACCAGCTAGTATTCTTTGCAGCATGGAATACTCTTCTGGCGGAAGGCTCGCTGCAGCCGCTGCTCCGAGCTACAATCGGGTCGGTGGCCAAACCGACCTATCGGCGCCCGGTCGCCATTGTACCTCGCTCGCAGCTGACACCCACGCTGGCGGAAGGCCGCATTGTTCTGGAACTGGGCGACGACCGGTTTTGGTTATTGCCGCGAGATCTTGCCGACCGGACGCTGTTCTTCACCATGCGCCATGGTGTATCACAGGTCGACAGTAAGACTCATCGTGTCGGATGCCGCTTGCCGAATCAATTGGATTCAGAACGAGGTGTCGCCAAAGCTGATGCCGTAGGGGCGGCACTTGCCCACATGATCGGCCTCGTGGGACAGCAGCTGGATTTTCTGCATCTCGCGAATTACCTCGATGCGCGAACCTTCCTCCATTGCATCAGCCGCAGCCCAAATACCAGACAACTGTACGAACGGGTGGCTGCAACCTTGCTGCAAGGGGCCTCCGCTTCCGAGCCGATTATCGAGCCGGCACTTGAATCGTCGGATTTCGGTTGGGTCACGGGATTGGAGAAGTCGGTAGAGATCGAGGACGCCGCGCAGGCGTTCGGCGTGGAGACTTCGACGGCCAAGCGCCTGATGAAAGATCCGCTCTATTGTTATCCGGGTGGCAACTCATTCTTCGACCTCTATGTCGACGTCATCGATGGTCTTCACCGGTTGGGCTCTGCGCAGAAGGGTAAAGTCGCGTGCCTCTATACCCACAGTTCCACATTGCGGGCCTTGATGATCTATTTGGACCCACGCCCGTTCCATGAAGCTTTCAGTGAGTTCAGCGATTACAAGGAAAGCCAAGACAATGTGGTGTTGCTCACGGTTGAACAGGGCCGGATGTCCGGCTACTCAACGGCGGTTGGGCTGTCCGAACGGGAGCGGGTCGTGCGCAACACATGGGTGACAGTGGAGGCTGCGAGAAAAGATCGCGTGACACTCAAGCCTCGATCCCTCAAGCGGATCGTGGCGCTTGTCTCCGGAGGGGATTTTGCCGGCGCCGGCGCCGCGCTAAAAGAATTGCATGTGACCGGTCAACGCATGGGATTGGAGGTCTATTTTGTTCGGCATGGCTATCTGGGCCTGGCCAATAATTGGATTGAACGTGTCACCGAAGAACATACTCGCGGCATGGGCAGCCATCCCAGCAGTCCCATCGGCAGCAGCCGCTTCGAGGAGTTCAAGCAGGAGACAGTGCAGCACGTAGCCATGCGTCACCTGGAGCCCTACGTGCGTGATGGTGCCTTGATTGTGCTTGGGGGCGACGGCAGCATGCGAGGCGCTCGGGCCATTTACGAAGAATTCGGCGTACAGGTGGTCGGCATTCCCGGCAGCATCGACAACAATCTCGAAGGAACAATCTCTCTCGGCTTTCAGTCCGCCGTGACGCTGGCGGATCAGTCCATCGAATCCCTCAAGGCCACCAGCGCGGCGATGGGAAGTGTGTTTTTCGTGGAGATCATGGGCGCTGGCTCAGGGCATCTTGCGTTGGCCTGTGCCTATCAGGCGAGAGCCGAAGGATTGTTGGTCAATGAACATCCCGACCCAAACGCCTATATCGATGAGGTGATTCTCGGCACGCTCAAGCGGACATTGGGTGTGCCGAACAAGAGCCATCTCTTTATCGTCGCCGAACGTACACCGCACCGTCATCATAAGGACGGCGGCGTACATGGGCTGGTGGACTATGTTGCCGGAGTGATTGCTCGGTGGCCGGAGCGGCAAGCGCGGCCCGATCACTATCCACTTACGCCGGCCACCAAAGCTACCATTCTTGGCCACACGCTCCGGGGTGCCAGGCCAATACCGGAGGACAAAGCGATTGCTCAGCATCTTGCCCATGAAGTGGTGCACCGGCTGATCGACTCACCTGAAGACATTGTCGGCTGTCTCTTGGCCTACCGTGAACGGGGATCAATCGGTCCGATTCCACTCCATGCGGTCACATCGAAGCAGTTCGACTGGGACGTCTTCAGTCGGATGCATGGCAACACCCGCGCCTCGTAATTCTTTCAGCTGCTGTCCGTACGCGATTGCTTGCTTGGCAGGCTGTTGACAAGGTCCGCCAGCGGCGTTCTCTCGGTGCTTAGTAGCTCAACGTACGGCAGAGAGTGAAGTCTGTCGTTGAGCGCGAGATCGGTGAGATAGTTACACGGTGAGAGCAGAGGCAGCCGAGTGATCTCAGCAGTCCTTGAACTTCTTTGACCGACATTGTTCCGAGAGCCGCTTGGCCTCGGTGATCTGCGCGGGAGTCATGCGCTGGGCGACATCCTCGCGATTATCTTCTGCTTGCTTCTTTTCCTCACCCTGCATGTGTGCGGCGGCGAGGTTTACCCACATATAGGCGCGCACATAATCTTGTGGAACACCCAGTCCTGCGAAATACAGTTCCGCGAGGTTATTTTGCGCGAGGGGGTGACCCTGCGCGGCGGCTTTCTCGTACCACGCGCGTGCTTGGGCGTAGTCCTGCGGCATGCCCATTCCCTTGGCGTACAGCTCTCCGAGGCTGTTCTGCGCCTCGGCGTCCCCTTGGCTCGCCTGTGTCTGGACTGCGTGCAGGTCTTTACTCTTGGGCGGTGGAAACGCCGCGGTCTGCCCAATGGGAAGAACAAGAATCACCAGCAGGATGATGTAACGGATATGCATGATTTTCGGAGTATGGCGTGCGCCAGAAGCGATCGTCAAGACGAATCCTACCGCGCCCTCTGTGGAAAGTCTGGAGTAGGAGGTTGAGCAGGAGCTGGGGGTGGAGGAGGAAGCTGGAATCTCGGATTGTTCAATTGAAGGGGAGGGCCAAGGTTCATGGACGGGCTTTGCGGTGGCTGCACGGTGACACGGCGCTCACCGTTAGGAAGCTCGATAGCGGATTCCACATTGCCTTGGGAGTCCTTGTAGACCGTTGTGCCGCCTTCGGAATCCAGGACCTGGTTCAGCCGTTCCTGCGCGCTTGGTTGTTGTGATGAGCTGTCCTCAGAGGAGGCGAGCGCGAGACCGGGCCATACGGTTCCGATCGTGAGAATCATGAAGACAGCGATCCGGCACATGGCGTCATTATACTGCGTCCTCTGCAGATTTTCCCCTAACTGCATGCCTGCAATTCTGGCGCTTCATTATCCTGATGTCCAAAACTTTGAAATCAATTGCCAGAAGCTCGATCTCCCTGTACTCCTGGACAGCGCGCTGGTTCCCAGCGCGGTCGGTATCCACAATTATTTTCAGGGAGGATGGGTCCATGCACTTTGTCATTGTGTCAGCGATTGCCGCCGGCTTGGTGTTTTTGCTTTGGGAGACACGGGCGTAAGCCTCATCTCCGAGCAAGGCTCGGCCCGCGCGCACTGCTCAGTAAAGGTACGGTTGGAAACGAGCGCGATATCGTGAACTCTGAACTCTCATGTCGATATTGGACGAGGCGAGCGAGTTGTGGTCGGCGTGGCTCAGGAGGAACACGTGTTCTTGTACGGCCTTCAGCGGATTCTCTGCTGGAGGCCGTTGTTTTTTCGGTAAGTTCAGACCTTGAGTGACCTCACTGTACTGATGGATCTTCGCGATCTACGATGAATCAGGGTGGCATCTGATATCTGGGCCCGTTGTCTATCTTTAGCGTGCGGCCACAGTCTGGGTTGCTCGGGCCGCCAGACTCTTTCGGCGATTATTGGAAATGGTGCGGTCGATAATGGCGCCGCAATTGATGCATTTCCATGCATAAAACACGAGAAAGAAGTCTGAGAACCGTTCCAACATCATCATACCCTTACACTTTGGACATTCCATTGATTCCTCCCAGGTTGGTTATGTTCACGGCTAACGATGAACTGAAGCAAGAGCCGCGCCACCTTGTCCTGAATCTAGAAGTACAGGGATTTGTGAAGTACGTAGTTAAACCGAGTAGATATTGTTCATAATATTGACGGTGCAATAGAGTGCAACGTGTCAATGCGTTGTCGGCTGGAGCGCAAAAATACAAGGGGCAGATCTTGGATCGTGGATCATCTTTTGGTGCATTTGGATCGAACAGATCCCATTGGACAAGCACTGGTCAGCGGTTGGTCATCATTCGAAGATGACTTTCAATAGCCTCGTACAGGTTTCCTTTGGAAAGACTGAGGGGAACGGTCTACATGTTTTCTAGTCAAGTTCTCGAGTCAGGCCAAAACCTTCAAATTTGTTGCCAGAAAACCCATCTCAGGATACCGGTAGACGGGGCGCTGGTTTCTGGCGCCGTCCACGGGGATACAACCTATAGTCGGGGAGGAAATCTATGCGATTCGTCGTCGTCTCAGCAGTTGCAGCCTCGCTTATGTTCGGGACTAGCATGGTGGCTCTGGCAGGTGAAGCAACAGATTTCGGGTCAGAATTGACGAACGACATGGGATCGTTAGCCAATGAGGCCAAGAGCGAGATGCAGGCCCAGCCTGAACAGATGGGGGAGGACTTCAAGGCTCAACAGGAGGAAATGAAGTCCGAAATGAAAGCCAAGCGCGAGAAGATGAAATCAGAGATGAAGGGAAAACGGGATCAGATGAAGTCGGAGATGAAGGGAAAGCGGGACGCACTTAAAGCCAAGAAGCACGAGATGAAAAAAACGGCCAAGGCGAAGAAGGCCAAAGCTCGTAAGCATGCCAAGGACGCAGCCGAGTCCCTAGAACCCGCCGCGCACTAAGCGAATCGATCCGAACGGCTCGTTCAGGACGAGTTTCTCGATATGGTCTCCGGAGGGCTTCCTCCGGAGGCCTTCGTGTTTCAATTCGCGTGAAGATGACGCGAGGATTGCTGGAGGATGGGAGTAGATTGGGTCACACCACTTGTTCGCAGGGTAAGACAAACACATGGAATGGGAAGACGTTGTCGCCCTTGGCCGCTTCTTGCTCCAAACGAAAACGTGTAAAGGCGTCGATGAGACGGTAGGCCGACTGTTCGGGAACCGCTGCGAGGATCATGCGGTTCGTCGTGGGGGCCAGAAAGAACTGGCTGGTCAACCCCGTCGCTCCTTTTCCGGTGACGTTGTGCAGTTCACTGTAGGAGGTCACCTCGTATTCGTTCAGTAATGCATGCACCTGTTCCACGAGCGATTCCCGAAACACGATCACCAACATCTTCATACGCGTCACTCCCGGATAGAAACGAACCAGTTACGGACTCGACGGTTCAGCTTGGCCTGATCGCTATTGTCCGGCTAGACAAGGACAAATACAAGATCGAGAAGGGATTCTCACAGCACGACGGAGACCGTGAGAAGCCTTAGTCGAAGGGAGTCTGACTCGACAAGGGTAGAGACGATACGTTATACAGTACATTCGTAACGATCACGCGGAAGCATTCACGAGGACGGTCTATGCAAAACCAAGAATACGCAGTGTATTACGGTTCTGCCTGTCTCATTCTTTCCGTCTATCTGCTTATCAAGGGATGCATTACCGCTTCACGACAGCGAAGCGTCGATCACTCCCCGACGCTGCTTCCTGCCTACGTCTATGGCGTCCTGGCGTCAGTTTTGCTGACTGTTGGGTTGGGATTTTTTCGGCCGACTTTGCCCTGGTGGGGGTATCGATTGATTTTCCCCGGCACGACTATGTTCTTTCCCGCCATCATGTACCTCATCGGCAGTCGTCCACCTAAGCCAGGTCTGGATCGAGCCGACGCCTAGCAGAAGCAATCTTCTTTGGTAGAGTATCGGATGTTATCGGGCTATTTGGCGATGGTGATGCTCGGTATGCCGGCTCGTGGGACCTCGGTCACCGTCATTTGGAATAATTGCGAGAGGAGCTTGAACGCTTCCCGATTCCAGCGCGCCTGCGTACCGGTCGTGTTCACGGCGTAATAGTGTCCATGGGATTTCATGGCGAGGTCCAGTCCGGACGGCGCCGAGAGTGACACGACAAGGTCCATCGTCTTGACCGGATTCTCTGTAACGTCGGGAGTGCGGACGTCTTTATCGACATGGTATTCCGGCTCTTCGTCGATCGAGAGCCCTAGAAAGTTCAACATCGCGTTGAAACTTCGCAAGCGAAAGTCTCCCTTGAGCGGCCAGTTGCCCCCATAATGTCCCGACCGAATATCGAACGTGACATCATGCGGGAGCCCCTGCTCATTCTCATTCTGCAGGCGTACCCGTTCTTCGCGGGACAGTAAGTTCGGGTCGTAGTTCGTGATGAGTGTGCCGCCTTCGACCTGTTTTCGCAACGTGAAGGTCTTGTCTTTCCCGTTATAGGAAACCTGGTAGTCCTGTTCGAGCGCCTTGAACCCTTCCGCGGTGACGGAGTCGGCGGGAATGGTCCAGGTTCGTTCGATGCTCAAGGGCTCAACGTAAAGGCTGTTGTGGTCTTGAATGGCCGATAGATGGAGAACC
The DNA here is from genome assembly GCA_902500755.1 of uncultured Nitrospira sp. Classification (GTDB taxonomy): domain Bacteria; phylum Nitrospirota; class Nitrospiria; order Nitrospirales; family Nitrospiraceae; genus Nitrospira_D. Next base: position 79,086 of record CABVRV010000002.1, on the reverse strand, counting down.
ACCCGCCGGAACATTTCGTAACCAGTCTTGTCGGAGGGATTATTCCGATACGCAACGGCACCGTCGCTATGGTTCAACCGAAGCTCCTTCGCCATCAGCCTGAGGAGCAAGTCGATATCGATTCCCTGGCGTAAGAGCAGTGTCAGCTTCGATTCGTGAAACGGCGTGAGGAGGCGCTGCGTAAATTCTTCCCCTTCGATCGGGGCGATACTGATCGTCGGATTCTCAGCCACGCTTCCCCCGATGACGGGCAGGATCGTGCGACTGGCGTCACCGGTGAGGGCCGGCGTCGCGCCGGCCGTGAAACGAAAATCGAACGTCGCAGCGATATTGGACACGCCGGTAAAGTGAATCGGTTGATGGTGTTGCGCTCTCGCGACATTTACGAGCAGCTGTTTCGATTGCGACTCAGTAATGGCCTCGTCGTAGGCGATGACGGCTCGAGTCAGAGTGACCGGCGAGAGACAGCCCAACAACATCGTTAGACAGAAGAGCGATAAGAATAAGAAGATGACGGGCATGGAGGCGGAGATCTTACGTATCATCTATCAGTTGCGCATGTCACGCAGAATCGGAGGGGCAAGTTGTACCATATCAATTCAGAGTTGCCTAGCAAGGAGATGGACGTGCGGATGGAGCCACCTACGCAACGGCGGGATGCGGTTCGGAGACGTCGATGCGCTGCACGATCATCCGGACCGGGCAGTTCGGGCGCAGCGTCATGGCTGGATCCGGCAGGACCGTCTGTCCTTCGACTAAGCGTAGTTGGAATCTCGACGCGACCGTGGCAAGGATCAACAGCCCTTCCAGCTCTGCGAAGGACTCCCCGAGACAACGGCGTCCTCCGGTGCCGAAGGGGATGTAGCTATAGGGTGTATGAGTTCGTTTGGCTTCTTCGGAAAATCGTTCCGGATCGAATCGGTTTGGATCAGGAAACCAGCGGGGATTGCGATGCAGATTCCAGGGACTGATGAAGATCGCAGCATTGGGGGGAAGCACGGCGCCGGATGGTAACCGGTCTTCGGCATGGCTGACACGGTTGTGTAGGGCCCAGGCAGGAGGGTAGAGGCGCAGGGACTCATCCCAGATCATCTTCGTATACGGCAAGCGAGCGATATCGGTAGCAGTGGGAAGACGGTCGCCTACAACCTCGTTCAATTCCTGAGTGAGCCGTTCCCGCACTGATCGAAACTGCGACAGCAAGAACCATGTCCACGTTAGCGCATTCGCGGTGGTTTCGTGGCCGGCGAGTAAGAAGGTCATGAGCTCATCACGGATTTCCTCATCCCCCAGCGGACGGCCTTCCGTGTCTCTCGCGGCGAGTAACAGTTCCAACACGTCGTCGTATTGATGAGTGGCCATGCGACGCTGGTGGATAGATCGGTGAATCATCGCTTCCATCGCGCAGAAGTTGCGCGTGAATCGTCGATGGAGCGTCGTCGGAACCCACAGAGGGGTGAAACTCGCCAGCAGGGAATCGTACTGGAGTTTGATGAGACTTTGCCCGACCGCGATGGGTTTCCGAATGGTGTCGGCCTCCGATCCGGCGTCCCGTCCAAAGAGCAGACGCCAGATTACCGACAGAGTCAGATACGCCATCTCATGATCGATAGCAACAGTGGTTCCATCTTGCCAGTGTCCTACCAGGTCATAGGTTTTGCGCGTGATCAGATCGGTATAAGCAGTCACATGATTTCCGTGAAAGAACGGCAGAAACAACCGTCGTTGGCAATGATGAGTCTCACCTTCCGTGTGGAGCACGCCCTGACCGAATATCCGGGACTCGACTGGGGGGACCAGCGCTTTCTTATAATTGTCCTGATTCGTCATCAACACGTGCTTGACGTCGGCGGGATGGTTCAGCACGTACATGGCGGCGTCCCGTTGCCGCAGGAGCAGATTGACGACAAGGCCCATCGGGAGTTTGACGACATCGCCGTAGGCCTGACAGTGCAAGAGAAAGCCCAGCGTGTCTCGGCGAAGTTCTGGAAAGCATCCCAACCAGCGTGAGACCGGAGGTCCGGAAAGAGGCGGCGATAATGGGTTCTGATCGGTCATGCGCGGTTCAGGTCGTTCATCGAGCATACCGGAGAGAAAGTGGCTTCTGTCAATGAGGCCTGGCCTGAAATTCAGCCGCGGTTATTGTGTCTTGAGAAATGCGAACTGCTGCGTGAGTGTTTGGATCTTCCTCAGGTACGTCTGCACATCATGGTCGCCGCACCGCTGGTGGACACCGAAACGGTAGTTGCGCCGTACATAGTCACGCCCGACTCCGGCGCCGCAGAGGTGGATCACAGCGGCGAGATCCTGCTTCTGTTTGGGAGTGGCTGGCTGGTTTCCGATGGCCCTGTTCACGTATCGGTCGAGGTGTACAGCGGTCAACTCAATCGCATGGCTCGGGACTACTCGTGTGTAGAGGCTGTTGAACCAGCAGGATTCAAAGTCATACCATGGGCCATCTTCGACGACCTGGTGATTGTGGACGCAGTAGCGCTTGCCTTCTTGAAAGGTGCCATTCGTGATCTGAAACATGCCGACGGCCGTTGAGGCGGGTTGGTACCACTCCAAGGGATTCCATGAGACAAGTTGCCAACGCCAATAGGTGCGCGCCACTGGATTCCCGGATCCTTCGGCTTGAGCCAACGCCGCCAGCAATTCGGACGTAATCGTGGATGTGGCATGTTTGTCGAAGAGTGCGCCGTATTCCCGCCATGTTTCGCGCGGGCTTTTGTGAAGCGCCTTCTCCACCGGGAAAAACAATTCCGTGGGCTTGTAAAAGGCATGATACACCCAGTTGACGGTGAGCGACACAATGACAAGGATGGCGAGGCCGATTCCCAACTGTACCGTAGACGGAGCCTTTCGGACGACGCGGATAAACAGCCGCAGCTCATTCCATCGCCGCTGTGTGAACCGTATGAGTCGGCTGGAGGGATGGCGGGAGCGGGAGCGTGAGGAACGAGCACGGGGAGTGCGGGTATGGCGACGAGGCGACATGTTCTGTAGAGTAACAGAAAGGAGTCGAGTCCTTCCTGTTAGAGGATCAGACCAGTGGCATAGCGCTCTCTCATGCGACGCACGGGATGCGTGAATGATCTTGCATTGTGATAGGTACAAGATCAAGATGGCGGAGCATATGCACGCTCTCGTAATCGAAGGCGTTTCTTCATCAGTGGGAGGTTTGTATGCGACGCCATAGTATGCCGGCTGCCGTTCTGATGGTTTTCATGATTGCCCCCGCGTTAGCACTGTCCCAATCATTCACAGACAAAGCCAAAAAGGACAGCGCAGTCGAGATGAGCGACGAGGAGCCGGCTATGCAGAAGGCCATGGAGCGCGCGCGGACGGGTTTAGACGATTTTCTTCGAAAGGCTGGGTCTCCACCGCCGGAGACCGAATACTATTCGGTCAAGGTGAGGGTTCGGGAAGGAGACAGTCTGGAGTATCTGTGGCTTTCAAATTTAAAAACGCAAGGGGAGATGTGGTCCGGTCGGATCGATAATGTTCCGATGATCCGATCAGTCAAAAAAGGACAGTCGTACTCCTTCGCCAAGAGCGAGATCGTGGATTGGACGTACATTGATAAGAGCCAGAAGAAGGTGGTCGGGAATTTCACCACCTGTGCCCTCCTCACGAAAGAGCAACCCGACGTGGCGCAGAAGATTCAGAAGCAATATGGTCTGGACTGTGATCGATGAGGGAACACGTCCAATCCCTTTGTCGTCCTTGCAACCACTTCATGCAGCTCCCAGGTCCGTGGACTGATCTATCCGGCTGATTTCTCCGCAAGCCGTGCCAAATCTCGATCCTGGTGATACTGTGATTCCACAGGATCTCTGGGATAGCTGTGGATGGAACCGGCACGATTGTATAAGCTGTTCTCTTCTTCTGACTTGGAGGACTTGGATTCTGCCGAGTCCCACGACCCCTTTTATATCACCCGAAGCCCTAAGCTGGATGCTAAGAAGCAGGCGATCCGTGAACATTTTGATGCCAGTGCAGCTGGGCGTGCCTACTGGGAACAGAAAGCCGGTGCCTACTACGAAGATCAGGCCCGCTACTACAAGTTTCTCATACCCGAAGGGTTGCGTGTGTTGGAGATTGGGTCGGGGCTGGGCACCCTATTGGCCGCCGTGAAACCCTTTCGCGGAGTCGGTATCGACCTGAGTCCGGAGATGGTGAAGGAAGCGACTCGGCGACATCCCACCTTGGAATTTCGTGTCGGAGATGCGGAAACGCTGGACCTCGACGAGAATTTCGACGTCATTATTCTGGCCGACGCGGTCGGCTACTTGCTCGATGTGGACGCTGCCCTGAAACGGCTCCGCCACGCCTGCACGCCGCAGACGAGGATCATCGTATCGTACTACAATTATCTGTGGGAACCGATCCTTCGGTTCTCTGAGAAGTTGGGTTTGAAGATGCCGCAACCCGAGCAGAGCTGGCTTTCACCTGCCGATATCGCCAATCTTCTGCATTTGTCCGATTTCGATGTGGTGAAGGTGGAACGACGGCTGTTATTGCCGAAACGAATTCCTGTTCTCTCCGCGTTCTTCAACAATGTTCTGGCTCATCTCCCGGGTTTTCGAGCGCTGTGTCTCTCTCACTATGTGGTGGCACGACCGCGGTTGCGACGACCGGAGCGTCCGTACTCGACGACGATCGTCGTCCCATGCCGGAACGAACGAGGCAACATCGATGCCGCGCTGAGGAGGATCCCTCGGTTCGGTGGCCGGCAAGAGATCATTTTTGTCGACGGGCATTCGAGCGATGGGACGCCGGAGGAGATTCGGCGCGTGATGGCGTTCTACCCGGGCAAGAATATCAAGCTTCTGATGCAAGACGGAAAAGGGAAGGGTGATGCGGTGCGCAAAGGTTTTGAGGAGGCGACAGGCGATGTGCTGATGATCCTGGATGCGGACCTGACGGTACCGCCCGAATCCCTCCCGAAGTTCTATGAGGCCATTGCAAGCGGGAAAGGCGAATTCATCAACGGCTGTCGCCTCGTCTACCCCATGGAGGCACAGGCGATGCGCCTCCTCAATCTGATGGGGAACAAGTTCTTTGGCCTCGCCTTCTCGTGGCTGTTGAACCAGCGGATTAAAGACACGCTCTGCGGGACGAAAGTCTTGTTCCGACGGGACTATCAACACCTGGCTGCCAATCGGCAGTATTTTGGAGAGTTCGACCCTTTCGGCGACTTCGACTTGTTGTTCGGGGCTTCGAAATTGAACCTGCATATTATCGAGATCCCCATTCGATACCACGCGCGATCCTATGGCAGCTCGAACATCCAGCGATTTGCCCATGGGTGGCTGCTGCTGAAAATGACGGTATACGGGTTCTTCCGCCTGAAGGCCGTGTGATGTCTCATGAGGTCTTGCGTCGCCACCGCGCCGTTTGGGAACAGAAGCCTGTACTCCGTCAGCTGTATGCGGATTGGTATCGGGCAATGGTGGTGTGGTTGGTACCTGGTCCGACGGTAGAGCTTGGCGGCGGAACCGGCAATCTAAAAGAGCATCTGCCGGGAGCCTACTGTACGGACGTGGTGGTATTACCGTGGTTGAATCTAGTCGCAGATGGGCAACGACTTCCGTTTCGGTCTGAGTCGCTGGCGAATTTGGTGCTCTTCGACTGCTTGCACCATATCGAAAACGTGGCACTTTTTTTCGATGAAGCCCAGCGAACTCTGCGGGTGGGCGGTCGGATTATCGTCATGGATCCCTACCTCTCCTGGCTCTCATGGCCGATTTACCGGTGGCTCCATCCGGAGCCGGTGGATTGTGCGGAGGATCCGCTGCTTCTCAAGCCTCCTCAGACCAACCGTCGGCCGTTCGATGCCAATCAAGCCGTCGCAACGATCTTATTCGAACGTAATCAAGCGGGCTTCCGGATCCGTTATCCAGGGTTTTCTATCCAACATCTACGGCGACTGGCCTGCGCCGCGTACCCGTTGAGTGGAGGCTTCGACCATCCTTCCCTGTTACCGCAGCGGTTGTTGACACCGATTCTCCGGTTGGAGCATCAACTGGAGCGATTGGGCCGGTTTCTCGCTTTTCGTTTGATGGTCGTCATTGAGCGTCGAGTGTGAGTCGAGTGAAGATGGGTGAGACCTCATTCGTTGTCCCGTTGAATGCTTGCAAGGCGAGAGAGGCCATCCCTATAATGGGCGCCGTTTATCATTTGCTACCTTAACTGTCTGGAGGAATTGTAGACATCATGAGCGAACGAACGTTGGCCATCATCAAGCCGGATGCCGTGAAGAAACAGGTTATAGGCGATATCATCCATCGATATGAGCAGGCAGGGCTGAAGCCTGTCGCGATAAAAATGCTCCACATGTCGAAGTCAGTCGCGGAAGGCTTCTATGCCGTACATAAAGCACGACCGTTCTTTGGAAGTCTTTGCGATTTTATGTCCTCAGGCCCTGCCGTGGTTCTGGTGCTACAGGGCGACAATGCCATCAAGAAGAACCGCGACTTAATGGGCGCGACGGACCCGGCAAAAGCCGATGCCGAGACCATTCGTAAAGCGCATGGCACGAATATTGAGTTCAATGCTGTTCATGGCTCCGATTCGCCGGAAACCGCGCAATTCGAGATCGGTTATTTCTTCCCTGGTATGGAAGTCTTCCAGTGAAGCGTGCCTACTCACAGGCCTGATCGTTCGGCCTTTCTGGATCTGTTCATGCGAGAGAGGAGCAGCGGTGGTGCTGTTCCTCTCTCCTTTCTTGGTCTAGGCCCCTTCAAAAGTTGAACAGACTCCGGCTACCGCAGCCGCGAACCTCCGCCTTTGGCTCGCCGCAGATCGTTCCTTGACAATGTCAGCCGGGTCAAACTACCATCCAGAAAAAGTTGAAAGACGAGGGCGGATGCGCGAGGATGACCGAGGCATCCGGCCAATGTGAGACCTGTCCTCAACTGCATCGTTCTTCAAAGGGAGCCGACATGATTCCATCCGATTTGAAATTTCACACAGAGCACGAGTGGGTTCGTCTGAATGGAAAACGGGCGACTGTGGGTATCAGTGACTTTGCACAGGATGCCTTAGGCGATATTGTGTTTGTGGATCTGCCGAAGGTGGGCACCGCGGTCAAGGTCGGTCAGCAGATCGGGGAAGTGGAGTCGACCAAAACGACCTCGACCATTTATACACCGGTGAGTGGAACAGTGATCGAGATCAACAATGAGCTGAAAGATCATCCCGAAGTGATGAACTCCGACCCCTACGGCAAGGGTTGGATCGCCGTGATCGATCTGGTCGAGCCCGGTGCAGTCGAGGAGTTGATGACGGCCGCGCAGTATGAAGCCTTTCTCGCCAGCCAGAAAAAAGGCTGATGTCGCGTTCAAAGTTGAGTCTCAGACGTTCCTGCCTATCTACTACGAAGACCGAGCGGGGATGAAGTCGCTGCTCTTCAAGCTGGGTCTGCTCATCGTCGCGATGGGGGTCAGTCTTTGGACGATTGCGGGTTCTCGGCCCTCGGATCCTATCGCTGCGGTCGCGGATGAGAGGCTTGTGGAGACGTTGCCGCGCACACCTGGTCTCCATGAGCAGACATCACAGATCCAGCAAGTTGCTAGCCAGACACGAGTGACACAACAAAGTCAACTCTTGCTCGATCTCAACCAGGCAAGTGCCGAGGAGCTTGAAGGGTTGCCCGGAATCGGAGCGGTGTTGGCTCAACGTGTGATCGCCTTTCGAACGTCTGCCGGAGGCTTTCGTACGATAGAAGATCTCCGTGAGGTTAAGGGCATTGGATCAAAGAAGTTCGACCGCATCAAGTCCTTCGTAACCGTCTCGGCATCTCGATCACATAGAGCGAAACAACGCGAACTATGATGGATGTTCAACAACAACTAGACCTGATCCTGCGCGGGGCCGTCGAGGTGATTCAGCAGGTTGAGCTGGAAGCGAAGCTCAAGCGGTCGCGTGCCGAGAAACGGCCATTACGCGTCAAGGCAGGGTTTGATCCGACTGCCCCGGACCTTCATCTGGGGCATACTGTTCTGATCCAGAAATTGAAACACTTTCAAGATCTCGGACATCAGGTGATCTTTCTCATCGGCGATTTCACCGGGATGATTGGTGATCCAACCGGAGTATCCGAGACTCGCAAGGCGCTGACCAAGGAACAAGTCCAGGAAAACGCGAAGACCTATCAACGTCAGATCTTCAAGATTCTCGATCCGACCAAGACGATGATTGAATTCAACAGTCGATGGATGGGTCCCATGACCGCTGATGGGCTGATTGAACTGGCCGCGCACTATCGAGTCGCGCGCATGATGGAGCGGGACGATTTCCACAAACGCTATCAGGAGCAGAAACCCATCAGTGTGCACGAATTTCTCTATCCGCTCGTGCAAGGCTATGATTCTGTGGCGTTGAAGGCGGACGTGGAATTGGGCGGGACGGATCAGAAATTTAATCTTTTGGTGGGTCGTGAACTACAGCGAGACTATGGCCAGGAGTCACAGGTTGTCATGACGATGCCGTTGCTTGAAGGAACGGACGGTGTCAAGAAGATGAGCAAGAGCGTCGGCAACTATGTCGCGCTGGAAGACAAGCCTGGGGAGATGTTTGGGAAAGTCATGTCGATCAGCGACAGGCTCATGTATCGGTACTACGAACTGCTGACGACAGAAGATCTCACTCATGCCAGATCACTACACCCCATGGAAGCCAAGCAGTCCCTCGCCGAGCTGATCGTGGCGCAGTACCACGGAATAGAAGCAGGCAAGCAGGCTAGAGCGGAGTTCGAGCAAAAGTTCCAGAAACAAGAATTTCCCGATGAGCCGGATGTGCGATTGCAATTGGCCTCACATGATCTGCGAGATGGAAAAGCCATCGGGCTGGTTGATCTTGTTGCCAAAACCGGGCTGGTGCCCAGTAAGAGTGAAGCGCGTCGGCTGATCATTCAAGGCGGTGTCGAACTCGACGGACAAAAACAGAGTGATGCCAATGCGGCACTCGCGGTTGTCGAGGGCCAACAATATCGGCTCAAAATTGGCCGACGGAAGTTTGCGATCGTGGAACGGGCCGGATAGCTCCAGTTCCTTGACTTGTTCTTTCTTCCCCACGTAGGATGCAATCAGCGAGCGGGCGTAGCTCAGTGGTAGAGTCCTAGCTTCCCAAGCTAGTTGTCGTGGGTTCAAATCCCATCGCCCGCTCCATACATGCTTGCCCCGACCGCGAGCTCCTTATCGTTTTATCGAGATTGTTGCGAGCGGATAAACACCTCAAGCGTTGTGCAGGAGCCAGGAGGCAAGCTTCAGAGCCGATCCGGCGACGGAGTGCGGTTCAAATCCCATCGCCCGCTCCAAACCTTGCTTGCCCCGACAGCGAGGGTTGTATCGTTTTATCGTGGTTAAGGCGAGCGGATAGACACCTCAAGGGTTCTACAGGGCGATAGTACCTCGCAAAATGGTGTGATCACCTCGTCAAACGCCAAGGATTTTAATTTTGAGACGGGGAAAACACTCGATGCCACCATTACTGGCAGCTATACGATGAAGCAAAGTCTGAATGGCACAGTTGTCTATTTGATCGGCGGGCCGAGTACTTCCGTTACGACGACATACGAGAGTGATTATGATCTGGTTCCGGATATGAATGCTGTAGCAGGGACCTACACTGGTTCAGTCACTGCGACCGAAACCGTGACCGTTCAGCTATCACCCAATGGCGTTATCTCCGGTAGTTCCACTACAGGATGCACGTTCACTGGATCATTTTCGCCGCGGGTACGTGGGAATGTATTTAACATCACGGTCACATTCGATGGGCAACCCGGCTGTAGTAACGGAGCAGACACTGTAAACGGGATAGGAACGTATGATGCCGGAATCAAGACACTCTACAGCGCTGCGTTGAACAGCAATAGAACGAACGGATTCGTCTTTACCGGCACGAAGCCGTAAGGTCGTTCGAATCACAGAATCTATCAAACAGGTACCTTATCTTGCTGCATAGCGGTACGAGCGGTGGAGTGGCATTTCCCACGAGATGCCATTCCTCAAGCTCATTGTCGTGAGTGAAAGTTCTGTCTCTTTGTTCTCTGCAGGCTTTCTTTGAGTCAACTGATTTTTTGACGGGGCACGCGATAGTTGCCGTTCTCCGCCATCTCGCATAGGATCATTTCTCTCACTTTCGGTTTCTCTCCTCATTTTGCGAAAGGATTAGTCGTGATGCAGAAACAAATGCTCGTGCTTTGCGCAGCAGCATTTCTTGGCGGAATAGTCGGTGGGATACTCGGTACCCAGATTTTTGCTTCAACGTCTGTGGAGGCGCAGAAGCCGAATGGGGTGAATGCCGAGGAGTTTCTACTGCTGGATGCGAGAGGGAACGCGCGAGCAGGCCTTGGCCTGGACGCGAACGGGGAAGTTGGGCTCGTGCTCAGAAGCAAGGACGGTGGCCGGACTTTAACGCTTTCTCCTGATGAACCCTCGGTCATTAAATTGGTAGACCGAGGCGGCCGGATGCTCTGGGGAGCGCCGTAATGTCCTTGGAAAGGAGGAGGGGTGTTAAACCGCTTTTTGGACCAATCCTGACCGCAAACAGCGAGTGCACACGCGGATCCGTTTGTGACTCTTCCCGACCACCGCGCGAACCGTCTGGATGTTCGGATTAAACACACGCCTGGTTTTATTGTTGGCGTGGCTGACATTGTTCCCGGATACAGGCTTCTTCTGACAAATCTCACACATGAGTGCCACGTTCGTACTCCTTGCCTAGGTGAGCCCACACATAACGGTGGGATAGTACCACAGCAGGATAAACACTCACAAGCGTCCTGAGCGTGTGGCTTCGCAGAGGCTCGTAATCCTATTTGAAGAGAGGATATCGGCATCCAAGGTCGTAGAAGCCTCAGCCGACAGGATTGAACTTGACAAATTTTGCGACTCTCTCCTATTGTGCTGCCCATTGTGACTCCTGAGTAAGGGAAGAGGGTGGAAAGCCCTCGCGGTCCCGCCGCTGTGAATGGGGACGAAACCCGGACAGGCCACTGTCTCGCACGTGAAACGTATCTCGTGAAGCGTATTTCGTAGGAGTTTTCATTCCAGCGCTTCACGAATAACGAATGACGCGTCACGTGTTGGCTGGGAAGGCTCGGGGAGTAGGATGAACCATGAGCCAGAAGACCTGCTCAGAGAGGTTGATCTTTGTTCCCTCGAGGCTGGGGAGCAGGTGAGGATGAAGCAGCGGGTGCAATCCTCAGGGTCTACCCAGGCCTTGAGGATTTTTTATTTGAGTCGATGGGAGCGATGCCTTTTCGTCAGCGCACTGAGCCTTGTGGCTGCGCTGCTGATGCTTCTTTCTTCAGCTGATGGGTGTAGCGGAGATGGGTGCAGTGAGATGAAGCGACGACAACCAGGAATTTTGACCGGCATGCCCTTTATGGCGCATGTGTCCTCGCGGGCTTTTGTGGATGACGTCGGGCATAGGATCTACCTCGCCAAACCGCCCGCTCGTGTGGTCTCGCTCGCTCCGAGTATTACCGAAATGCTGTTTGCGATCGGGCTGGATGAACAGATCGTCGGCGTGACCGAGTTTTGTGACTATCCGGCGGAGGCGAAATCGAAAGCCAAGGTGGGGTATTCGAATCCGAGCGCGGAAGCCTTGATTGCGCTACGGCCGGAATTAGTCCTTGCGCCAAGAGATTTTCTCCGTTCGGATCTGCAGGCGAAGCTCGATCAGCTGAAAATTCCTCTGTTCGTTCTCGATGCTCAAACGGTGGAAGATATCCTGCTGCAAATTCACACATTAGGAAAGATGTTTGAGAAAGTTTCTGCCGCCAATGAAGTGACTCAGAGGATGCGTCAACGGATCGCGGAGATTCGACGCAAAGTCGAAACACCGCCGCCGCGGCGCGTGCTGTATGTGCTGAATAGCCAGCCGCTAATCAGTGTGGGACCGGGAAGTTTCATTCACCAAATGATCGGCCTTGCCGGAGGGCTCAACATTGCGGCACAGGCCGGTGTTGCCTATCCAAAACTGAGCATGGAGGTGGTGCTGAAGGACGATCCGGAGGTGTTGATCTTTCCCAGCGGCGTAGTGGAGACGGTGCCGCGCAGCGAGCAACAACAATGGCGGCGCTGGGACACACTCTCGGCCGTCAAGCAGCAGCGCTTTCGTGAAGTCTCCTCGAACTTATTGAATCGTCCAGGCCCTCGAGTCATCGAGGCCCTGGAAGAGCTCGCCCGCGCCATTCATCCGGAAATGTTCGATTTCGGCGAAGGCGCTGTTCATCCATGAGGTTCCATTGAAGCAGGCCCCTGTCACGAGTGAGTCTGGTTCGTGTATCGGGGTCTCACCCGACGAATCGTGTCGCGTGGACTCGGCTCGCGGCATGGTCGCTCAAGGCGCCATCCTCACTAATTCACGCTGGATGGCGACGATGGGAATTCTTGCTTTCACGGCGATGGCGGTCTGCGTGATATGCCTTCATTTCGGCGCACAACCGATTGCGTATGGCGAGATCTTGCGGGTGTTTATCGACGCCATAAGCCGCAAGGAAATCGACGGCGGGACATCGGATGTCGTGGACGTCATTCTGTTGCAGGTCCGACTGCCGAGAATTCTGCTGGGTTTCTTGGTCGGTTGCTCCCTGGCATCGGTCGGGGTGGCCCTCCAGGCGCTGTTGCGGAACCCATTAGCCGATCCCTATGTGTTGGGCGTTTCGAGCGGCGCCGCCCTTGGAGCTGCGGTGGGGGTCTTGCTCGGAGCGGGCACCACATTTTTGGCGGAAACCACCTTGCCGGTCTGCGGATTTGCCGGGGGCCTCTTGGCGTTAGTGATCGTCTATCGAATGGCTGCCAGCTATGAGCAGTTGCCCATCCATAGTCTGCTGCTGACCGGGGTGATTCTGAACGCCATCTTTTCGGCCTTGATCATGTTTATTACGTCGATCCTGGAGCCGAATCGTTCGTACGGGATGATGGCCTGGTTGATGGGCACGCTGACGGCCCCCACTTACGGCGGTCTGGTTGGACTTGCCGTGTATCTTTCAATCGGCCTTGTCCTCCTGTTCGTTCAAATGCGAGCATTAAACGTTTTGGCGCTAGGAGAAGAAGTCGCTCGCACTCTCGGTGTCGATACGGAACGGGCAAAGCGGTCTATTTTTATCTTGGCCGCATTGGTCACGGGAGCGGTGGTATCGGTCAGCGGCATGATCGGATTTATCGGCATGGTCGTTCCCCACGCCGTGCGGTTGGTTACAGGCGCGGACCATCGGCTGCTTCTTCCCGCGTCGGCTCTGGTTGGCGGCACCTTTCTTATGGGTTCCGATACGATTGCGCGGACCATGATATCGCCTGCGGAGATTCCAGTGGGCATCATTACGGCTCTGGCCGGTGGCCCGTTCTTCGTGTATCTCCTGCTCTGGCGAAAGGATCGCTTGGCGTGAGTGAGTTGTTTGACAGCAGATCAACGCGGGCAGCGGGTGTCGGTTCAGTCGGTGTTCTCCAGCCATATCCGGCGTACGACGTGCAATCCGTTCGATTTCGCTACCGGTCAAGGGGATCGGATGCCACCCGATGGATTCTTGAGGGCATCTCCTTGCGCGTTCAAAAAGGTGAGGTGCTGGGTGTCGTCGGCCCGAACGGATCGGGAAAAACATCCTTGCTGAAAGTGTTGGCAAGGGTCCTGACTCCACAGGAAGGTCGCGTCAGCTTGTTCGGTCAGAACTTGGCTTCGATGACTCAACAGGATGTGGCCTGTGTCGCTGGCGTTGTGCCGCAAGATACGCAGCAGCTGTTTCCGTTTACCGTTGCAGAAACCGTTATCATGGGCCGTTTCCCTCATCGACCCCGTGGCCGATGGACCGGAGGATTTGGATGGGAAAGCCATCAAGACATCGCGATCGCGGAGCAGGCGATGGCGACGATGGACATCGGACATGTGGCCCATCGGGTAGTCACGGATCTCTCCGGGGGAGAGCGGCAGCGGGTCTTGATTGCGCGAGCGCTGGCTCAGACTCCAAAGGTCTTGCTTCTCGACGAGCCGACGGCGTTTCTTGATCTCCAACATCAGGTTGAAATTTGCTCGCTGTTGCGACGGTTGAAGGAAACGCACGGCTTGACGGTCGTCCTGGTGTCCCATGATTTGAATCTCGTCGGGCAGTACTGCGACCGAATCCTGCTGTTAGACAACGGACAGGTGGTGCGGCATGGGTATCCGGAAGAAGTGATCGAGCCTGACGTGCTGGAAGCAGTGTATCGATGTCGAGTCCTGGTGGATCGGCATCCTGTGTCTGGATTGCCGAGGGTGACGCTCCCTGGACGCCAACTATCGGGTGGGACGTAGTATGAGAACGGGCACAATCGCACTGCTCCATCTTGAGACGGTTCCCGGGGCAATCGAGCAGAACCGACGTTTGATTGTCGAGGCCATCAAACATGCCGCTACAATCGGAGCTGCGTGGATCGTGACGCCCGAGTTGGCGGTCTGCGGACTGCAGTTTGCCCACATTGTCGGTACGGAGTGGATACAGCCACAGCCTGATGTCTGGATGCAGCAGGTCTGCAAGCTGGTTAGGACTTTGAAACGAACCGTATTTCTCGCCTGTCCTGAACGAGACGGCCCTCGGCTCTACAATTCGGTGTTTGTCATCGGCCCAACCGGCGAGATAACCGGCAAACATCGCAAGATTAATGTGGCGAGCGATTCCCTCTCATGGTCGAGTCCCGGCGACAGTGTCGCTCCGATCGAGTGCAACGGTATCAGGGTGGGTGTGCTTGTGTGCGCCGATGTCTATACGTCGAATATTGCTCGGGCCATGAAGTTTGAAGGGGCTCAGATGTTGGTGTCGCCGGCGTCGTGGGGTCCCGGCATTCACGGTCCAAATGGGGAATGGGAGCAACGGACCCATGAAACAGGGTTGCCTTTGATTGTCTGTAATCGAACCGGCGCAGAAAAGACGTTGGACTTTTGGAAGGCGCCGAGTCTTGTTGTGAAGGACGGTACGCGCCTGCTCGTACACACGTCCAAGAAACCCGCCGTGCTGACGTTCAACTGGGATTTCGACGCCATGAGGCTGCGTTCTTCAAAGTATTCTGTTGACTATATCCGGCGGTGATACGACGCGTGATCGTGGAGATGACAGTTCGGTGGGTCAAGAATGCTCGATCGACCGATGCAGACTGATGTCAGCAGGAAGAGAGGCACCCCTCTCCTGCATAGGATGCAGGGTGCGCAACACTTATTCTGGGGGGATTCTTTAAGGTCATACCGTCAGCGACGGGGAAGATGGTGCAAATCCATCACGGTGCCGCCACTGTAAGCGGGGAGTGACTCTGCCTGACGCCACTGTGTGCCTCGGCACATGGGAAGGCGCAGAGAACACGACGATCCGCAAGTCAGGAGACCCAACTGCCGGGATTATCGACACCCTTCGAGTCAAAGGGAGGTTTTCATGTTGTGGTTTTCAGTTCGTCATTTTTTCCGTGCGTGTGCCCTCAGTTTGTGGAGTATCGCTTTCGCATATCCCGTCTCGGCTCAGGAAGTCGCGATGGCCGACAAGCCTGACCTTGAAGCTCCTGACGTCATCGTCAGCGCAACCAAGACTGAAATGCCTGCCAAGCAAGTCACCAGTGCCGTGGAAGTCATCACGGGCGAAGAACTGCAACAACGGAAGATCAGAACGGTTACAGAAGCGCTTCGATGGGCATCGGGACTGGCTGTTTTTCAAAGTGGAGGACTTGGAACAACGGTCGGCGTACGAATGCGTGGAGGCACGCCACAGCAGACGCTTGTCTTGATTGATGGCGCGATCGTCAACAGTGCCACGGACGGGAGTTACGACTTTGCCAACTTGACGTCGGACAACATTGAGCGGATTGAAATCTTGCGCGGCAGCCAGAGCATGCTGTGGGGGTCGGATGCCATGGGTGGTGTGATTAACATCACGACCAAACGTGGACGTGACAAACCCAATGTGTCAGCGTTTGCCGAATACGGATCATTCAACACGATTCGAGAAGGCGGCAGCCTGTCCGGGAAGAAGGGCCCCATTGATTTTTCAGGATCGATCGCGCGTTTGGATACGGCCGGCTTTTCAGCCATCAACTACCGGCGTGGTGCAGCCGAGCGTGATGGCTATCACAACTGGCAGGGATCTGTCCGACTGGGTGCAGACTTGCCAAAGGATGGACGGCTAGAATTTAGTTTCCGATGGTTGGAAGGCATTGTGAATTTCGACGGATTCGCGTTCAATCCAGTCACATTCGCGTCGGATCCGGCTGATGTGTTTGGTGCCAGATCGAAAAGTACCCAATACGTCTTTGCTGGAAACTATGCCCAGCCGATTACTGCCTGGTGGTTACAAAAGCTCACTATGTCACGTGCAACTGAGAACCTCGTGAGTGATGGCGGCGCAGTTGAACGGAATCTTGTGACGGGTGCAGGGGGACCGATCGGGTTCCCGTTCAGATCTAAAATTGGAACAACCAGTAATCGGGTTGAATGGCAGCACAACTTCCAAGTCGGGAAACCCCTCATATTGACGGCAGGATATCAGTATCGAGAACAGAAAGGGAGCAACACGGATCTGCTCACACAGACCGCTACCTTTACGGATAAGATCCTGAGTAGCCATGCAGGATTTGGGGAAGCCCAGTTGAACCTCTGGGATCGTGTGTTCGGAACCGCCGGTATTCGGCAGGACGAATATAACGTGGTCGGAAGCGCCACAACCTATCGGGTGACTGGAGGATACCTGCATCGAGAAACGGACACGAAGTTACGAGGCAGTTATTCGACAGGATTTCGAGCTCCGACAATCAATGAGCTGTTTTTCCCGGGATTCGGGAACCCGAACTTGCAACCCGAGAAGAGCCAAGCGCTCGACGCAGCCATTGAACAAACCTTGCCGGATGATAGGGGTTCGATCAGCGTAGGCTATTTTTGGACGCGTTACCGTAATTTGATCTTGTCGGTCTTCGATCCGACCGAATGTACGGGTCCCGGTTCGTTTGGGTTCTGCGCGCAGAATGTCGGATTGGCGAGAGCGGAAGGCCTAGAAGTCAGCACGAAGCTCAAATTATTCCGTGATAGACCATGGATAAAAAACTTGGACCTGCAGATCCAGTACACGTATGCCGCGACGCGGGACATCAGTAGCGGCTCGGACACACGCCTTCCAAGATGGCCCCTCCATCAGATTTCGACCGTCATCAGCTATCAGCCTGTGGAAAGTTTGCGAGCCAATCTGGAGGGACGCTATGTCGGGGAGCGGTTCGGCAATGTTGGAAATAGCTTTGCGACTCCATCTTTTGTCGTTTGGAATCTGTCCGCGAGCTATGACGTGACGAAGTCCGTGCAGGCCTATCTCCGTTTGGACAATATGTTCAACGAGAAGTACGAAGAAATCCTGTTCTTCGGCACGCCGATTCGCTCGATCTTTGGCGGCGTGCGGATCAATTACGATTTGCCTCTCTAGTAGCGTATGAAACAGTATCCGAGATTGGTGATTGCGGGGACACACAGCGGTGTCGGGAAGACGACGGCGACCCTGGCGATTCTGGCGGCTTTTCGGAAACGGGGCCGCCAGGTTCAGCCGTTCAAGATTGGGCCTGACTTTATCGATCCAAGTCATCATCAGGCGGCCACTGGCCGACCATCTCGCAATCTCGATGGGTGGATGCTGGGGAAAGACTGTAATCGCACGATCTTTGCTCATGCCGCGACTGATGCGGACATCTCCATCATCGAAGGCATGATGGGTCTGTTCGATAGCAGTTCACCGCTGAATGGCATCGGCAGCACGGCCGAATTGGCCAAGCAGCTGGAGGCACCGGTTATTCTCGTCATCGATGGAAGCGCCATGGCCCGTTCTGCCGCAGCCATGGTGGCGGGGTATGCACGCTTCGATCCTGCGGTACGTGTCGTAGGGGTGTTGTTCAATCGGGTTGGGAGCGATGGCCATTACCAACTGCTGAAGGCGGCGGTGGAACAAGAGACCGATGTGGCTGCCCTGGGATACTTGCGTCCGGATGCTGCTTTGACTATTCCCGATCGGCATCTCGGGCTAGTCATGGCCCTGGAACAGGGTAATGACCAACTTTACCAGCGGTTGGCGAAGGCCGCACTGGAGACGGTCGATCTGGATCGTATCGAAGCTCTTGCTCATTTGTGCGATATGTTGCCGGAGGCCGTGTCTTCGCAGACGACCAAAAAGCAGGGTCGTACCGTTCGAGTCGGTATGGCACAGGATGAAGCATTTTGTTTTTACTATCCCGACAACCTCGAACGATTAGAAGCGGCCGGTGCTGAAATCATCACGTTTTCGCCTTTACATGACGACGCATTGCCGGATGTCGAGATGCTCTATTTCGGCGGTGGATATCCGGAATTGCATGGTACAGCCCTGACCGAGAACGTTGCCATGCGAGCAGCCGTCAAGCGGTTTGCCGAGCGAGCCGGTGTGATCTATGCAGAGTGCGGCGGGTTGATGTATCTTGCGGAATCAATCCGCGATTTCGACGGGTGCTCGCATGACATGGTCGGAATCTTTCCGGCAGAAACCATCATGCGGAAATCAGGCCTCACGTTGGGATACAGAACAGTGGAATGTTCACAACGCAGCATCCTGGGTGACGTTGGTGTCACGGTCCGAGGCCATGAGTTCCATTATTCTGTGCTGGTTCCAAAGGGGCCGCTGATGTATGCCTGTACCCTGAGCGATGCTGAAGGACTTTCAAAGAAACAGGATGGACTCATGAAGGGCAACGTGCTGGCGCTCTATACCCATCTGCGCTTTGCTAGCCAGCTGGAAATTGCAGCGTCGTTGGTTGAGTCGGCACGTTGTGCGGCTAGTCGAATATCCGAATCGGCTGAGAGTGTGCTGGGAGCAGATCGATGAAGGGGCCGGTTCAGAAGACCTGCGAAGGCTGCGGCCACATCTTCGAGTGTGGAGGATACCAATGTTGGTGCGGGAAGATTGGTATTACCGAGCCACAGATGGATTGGATTGCGGCGCGATATAAGGATTGTCTCTGTTTCTTGTGTTTGGAAAGAATCGCAACCGGTGAGCTGGGGGCGGATCTTCATTCTATAGGCAGTAAGCAGGGCGACGGAGCGAGCCAATGAGGCAGGCCAACGGTCGATTTTCGGATGTTGAGCGAGAGGCCGTCTATCGGGCGATTTTTGAGCGGCGAGATGTGCGCCGGAATTTTCTGCGGACACCGATTCCTGATGCCGTGATGATGAAGCTGCTGACGGCGGCGCATCATGCAGGATCGGTAGGATTCATGCAGCCGTGGGATTTTGTCGTCATCCGTAATCGTGCGACGAAACACGCAGTGAAGGACCTCTTCATCGACGCCAATACTAAAGCAGCTGCCCGGTATGCAGGCGCCAAGGGGGCCTTGTACCGACGGTTGAAGCTGGAGGGCATCGAGGAAGCGCCGATCAACTTGTGCATCACATGCAGTAGGCGGCGCGGCGGGGCGAACGTGCTCGGTCGTTCTACAGTCCGCGCAACGGACTTATACAGCACCTGTTGCGCCGTTCAGAATCTCTGGTTGGCCGCCAGGGCCGAGGGCATCGGCGTCGGTTGGGTCAGTATTTTAAATCACGAGAAGCTGAAGCGGGTCATTGGTGTGCCTCAATCGGTGACGGTCCTCGCCTATCTTTGCCTCGGTTATGTGTCCAAGTTTGAAGAGCAGCCCGATTTGGAAGCTGCTGGGTGGCGGAGCCGGATTCCAGTCGGTCGGTTAATTCACGACGAGTCCTGGGGCAATCGGATTCATGATAAGCGAGGAACTGAAGATGCGCATCACCAAGGTCTATACAAGAACAGGGGACACAGGAAAAACCAGATTGGCCGGTGGACAACAGGTGTGGAAAGATAGCCTGCGGGTCGAGGCGTACGGCACAATCGATGAGTTGAATGCAACGGTTGGCGTGGTGCGGGTGATGAACGCCGATGTCGCAGACGAGTATGCAGCGGCGGCTCAGCTCGAAACTGAGTTGCGCTGGGTGCAGAACAAGTTGTTCGATATGGGCAGCATTCTGGCGACGGCCCCGGGACAAACGTTCAAGAATATGCCACAGGTGGCACCGAAGGACGTCGTGCGTCTCGAGAAATTAATCGATCGGTGCCAGAAAGATCTGAAACCACTCAAAGAATTCATCTTGCCGGGAGGTGGAAAAGTATCCGGGTTTCTGCACCAGGCTAGGACGGTCTGCCGTCGCGCCGAGCGGTTGTGTGTGGCGCTTTCAAAAACGGAGCCGGTCGATTCGACGATCATCAAGTTCATCAATCGACTGAGTGATGCGCTGTTTGTATTGGCTCGTTGGGTCGCCAAAACGCAGGGCGAACCGGAATTCTTATGGGAGCGTGATGTCGCCACGAAAGCCGAGTAAACGTCAATCAGCTCGGCGAGTCAAAGGTCGAATCATTCTTGTGCTGGGCGGTGCTGCATCCGGTAAGAGTGAAGCGGCGCTCCGTCTTGCTGGCCCGCGCGGCCCCCACGCATTCGTCGCGACGGGACAGGGGCTGGATGATGAGATGATCGTCCGAATCGACCGGCATCGCGCTGCACGCTCGCCGGTTTGGGAAACGGTTGAGGAGCCGATGGAGGTGGAGGCCTGGATTGCCAAACATGGATCGCGGTACCGGACGATTCTCCTGGATTGCGTCACGCTCTGGCTGAGCAATCTCGTCGGAATTGGGTTGTCTGAAGGAATGGTTCTTACGCGAGTTGCTTCACTCATGCAAGCTATGCGGGCAACTGCGGCAAGAGTCGTGATCGTCAGCAATGAATTGGGACTGGGACTGGTTCCCGCGGAACCCACAACACGAGCCTTTCGAGACCTTGCCGGGCGGGTGAATCAGCACATTGCTGCCGAGGCGGATGAGGTCCTGTTCGCTGTCAGCGGGATACCGCTTCGCTTCAAATGAATGGAGGGGAGGACATGGCGATCGAAGACGTGACTAGAAAAATTCAGCCGCTCGATGCCACGCTGCGTGTAAGGGCACAAGGGCGATTGGATCGGCTGACGAAACCGCTCGGCAGCCTTGGGCGGCTCGAGGAACTGGCGGCGTCTTACGTTGCGATCACCGGTGAGTTGAAGCCGAATATCCCGCGCGGAGTGGTCTTCACCTTCGCGGCAGACCATGGTGTGGCGACTGAGGGAGTCAGTGCCTATCCGCGTGAAGTCACCCCTCAAATGGTGTTCAACTTTCTAAGAGGTGGCGCAGGTGTGAATGCGCTGGCACGGCATGCCGGTGTGGATGTGCGCGTGGTCGATATCGGCGTCGATTATGAGTTTGGTATCGTGCCCGGTCTGCTTGATCGAAAGATTATGAAAAGCACGCGCAATCTGTCGGTCGAGCCGGCCATGACACGGAGTCAGGCGGAACGGGCCGTGATGGTGGGAATCGAGCTGGCAGCCGATGCGGTGCAAGAGGGGATCGGGCTGATCGGTACCGGCGAGATGGGCATCGGCAATACCACACCGAGCGCTGCCATCACCGCTGTGATGACGGGTCGGTCGGTGGAAGAAGTGACAGGGCGTGGAACCGGTATCGACGAATCTGGACGCGCGCATAAAGTGGCGGTGATTCAAAGAGCCTTGGACCTTCATCGTCCCGATCGGACCGATCCGTTGGATGTACTGACGAAGGTTGGGGGTCTGGAAATCGGTGGATTGGCTGGTGTCATTCTTGGCGCGGCGGCCGCCCGAGTTCCCATCGTATTGGATGGGTTCATCGCCGGTGCGGCGGCGCTGCTTGCGGTGGGAATTCAACCGTTATGCCGCGACTTTCTCATTGCCTCTCACCGGTCGGGCGAGCATGGACATCTCGCGATCTTAGATCATCTTGGACTCAAAGCACTGTTGGATCTGGAGTTAAGACTCGGCGAAGGCACGGGCGCCTGCTTAGGCATGGATCTGCTTTGCGCCGCGATTAAGATCTATACCGAGATGGCAACATTTGAAGAAGCCGGAGTGTGTGGCAAGGCCTAGCTGTATGGGAACTGTTGCCCGCCCATTCATCTTTGCGTGGCATTTTCTGACGACCATTCCCCTGAGTCGGACTCATCATGAGCCCACTGCGCCGGAATTGGCTGCGTCGATGGCGTGGTATTCCACGGTTGGCCTCATGCTCGGCGCGATATTAGCGTTATCGGATATGGTGTTGAGCCGTGTCTTTGCACAGGAGGTCGTGAACATCCTGCTGATCGTGCTGCTGGTGTCGCTCACTCGCGGACTGCATCAGGATGGC
The DNA here is from genome assembly GCA_902500755.1 of uncultured Nitrospira sp. Lineage (GTDB taxonomy): Bacteria > Nitrospirota > Nitrospiria > Nitrospirales > Nitrospiraceae > Nitrospira_D. Next base: position 56,858 of record CABVRV010000002.1, on the reverse strand, counting down.
TTGGCAGACACACTTGACGGGCTCGCAGGCGGCAGGACACCGGCCGATCGCCTGTCGATCATGCGCGATCCAAGAATCGGGGCGATGGGAGCGACCGGTCTGTTCTTGTCGTTGATTCTTCGTTATGCGAGCCTCCTGGCGCTTCCCCAATCGCTCCGGCTTCCAGCGTTGGTTTGTATGCCGGCACTAGGACGGTGCGCCATGGTGGTCTTGGCGTGGCTGGTTCCCTATGCAAGAACGGGAGGTGGGTTGGCGTCCCCGTTCCTTGCTCATTTGTCGGTCTTCCATGTGATGGTATCGACGTTGGTGCTGGCTGCGGCGCTCACGATCGGACTCGGTGTGACGGCAACAATCCTGACAGTGATCGGCAGCTGCCTGGCCCTCATCGCGATCCAGACCGCGTGTCGCACATTGTTCGGTGGGATTACAGGAGATACGTTAGGAGCCACAAACGAAATTGTGGAAATCACATTCCTTCTCCTCGTTCCTCTCGTACTTGTCCTGTCATGATCGGAGGGGAACTGTTAGCCGCAGCAGGTCTCGATGCCGTTGCAGGCGACCCACGCTGGTTTCCTCATCCAGTTCGCGGGATCGGCATCGTCATTAGATGGTGCGACAACCATATCAGAAAATTTTCCCGTCATCCCTCTGTCCTTCGGGCAGCGGGGATTGTCCTGGCTCTGGGTTTGCCTTTGCTTGTGTTGGTTCTTAGCCGTGAAGTGATTGTCATGGCTGACGGGATAGTCTGGTGGTTCGGGAGCCTTGTCTCGATCGGACTTGCCTGGACGACTCTCGCCGCACGTGACCTGTGGAATCACGTTCAGGCAGTGAGTAAACCGCTAGGTCGAGGTCATCTCCCGGAGGCTCGACGGGCAGTTGGGATGATTGTTGGCCGAGACACCGATCAGTTGTCACAGGAGGATGTTGTCCGTGCCACGATCGAGACAGTTGCGGAAAGCATCAATGACGGAATCATAGCCCCCTTGTTCTATCTTACGCTCGGTGGTGCCCCTCTCGCTCTTGCCTACAAGGCGGTGAACACGTTGGACTCGATGATTGGTCATAAGGATGAGCGCCACGTCGATTTCGGGTGGGCATCTGCTCGACTGGATGACCTTGCGAACTGGGTTCCGGCTCGTCTGTCTGCCGTCCTTATTATTCTTGCCGGCGCGTTGATCATGGGTGAGAGTGCTCGGATCAGAACGGGGTGGCATGTGCTGCGGCGTGACGGCAGCAGGCACCCCAGTCCCAACAGTGGGCGGCCGGAGGCTGCGATGGCCGGTTCCTTGGGGGTCCGCTTAGGAGGAAGTAACTTCTATCATGGAATACCAAACGATCGACCCCTTATCGGGCTGGGCGGGCGTCAACCGGTTTTGGAGGACATTGAGATCGCATCTCGGATCATTATGGGTGTCTCTCTTCTGGGTCTGTTGTCGACCATCGGAGTCATGTGGCTCGTCTAAGAAGTTCATCCCATGGTGGGAACGTCTATGCGGCCTCACGGGATCTCGGTCGAAGTGTTCGCAATCTGATTGACTTCAGCGCCAGTATCAACCCATTGGGTCCATCTCCACGGGTCTGGCAGGCGATTGCTGATTGCCGAGATCTGTTGGCGCATTACCCCGATCCAGATTGTTGGGAGCTTCGTCAGACGCTCGCCAAATGCTGGGACAGACAGCCGGAAGAGATTGTGGTTGGAAACGGCTCAACGGAATTGATCGATGTATTGCCTCGCGCGCTCAAGATTCGGCATCTGCTCGTCATACACCCTACCTTTTCGGAGTACGTGGCGACGATGGAGCGCGCCGGAGGTCGTGTCAGTGCCGTCTATGCAAAGCGCACAGAACAGTATGTACAGCCGATCGTCGACCTTTGTCATGTGCTGGATCCACGACGACCTAAGACCAGTGCGATCGATGGGGTCATGCTGTGCAATCCCAATAGCCCAACGGGGCAAGCCTGCACAGTCGATGAGATCCAGCGATTGGCGGACCTCGCTCAGCGACGAGGCCTATGGTTGATCATTGATGAAGCATTTGCCGATTACTGTGCTGAACGATCCTTTCTGCCGATAGCTGGTTCATGGCCACGTGTGGTGATCTTGCGCAGCGTAACGAAGTTCTATGCATTACCCGGTCTTCGGGTTGGGTACGCAGTCGCTAAACCTGCCGTGATCGAAGCGCTTCGCCGGCAGGTATCACCGTGGTCCGTCAATGTGATGGGGCAAGCAGCGGCGCTAGCCGCCATAAACGATGTGAGTTACGCTCGAAAAAGTGTGCGTTTTATGGACCGGGAACGAAAACGGCTCGGAACCATGCTGGCTGCGCTACCCTCTTGTGTGATCACGCGCACCTATGCCAACTACTTCTTCCTCGAACTCCCTCGTGGATGGCTCGCGCGTGAAGTCAGCACCACATTGCGAGGCGAAGGATTGCTGATCCGTGACTGTTCGACCGTTCCTGGTGCAAATGCTCGTTCGATTCGACTAGCAGTGCGCTCTCAACAAGAGAATGATTTCCTTCTCCAAGCTTTGTCGAAAACGCTCCTGCAACAAAGGCCGTGAATACCCGAACTCGCAGAGGTACCTGCATCCAGCATCAGGTGATTGGGCCCACGCTCGTGATTCGGCTCGGTGGTCGAAAGCGAGTGCTTTCATCAGCACCACTAGGCGGAGGGGTCGGTCTCGCGTCCACTATTCTGAATCACCAGGTCGAAGCGAATGGTTACATTAAGGCGCATTGTCCCACGCCAGCACGCTACTTGGGACGACTGGCTTCCCGCCTCCGACTTAATGGTAGAACCATCGGACTCATGACTGCGGTGCCGATGACACAGCTGGTCACGGCACGAGTCGCCGCGGAGGGGCTCTGGGTGGAATGTTTTGGAACCGTCGGCGTGACCAATGCTGTCCGGGCAGGGGAGTGGCCGCTGCGATGGGCGCCATTAAAGGAATACAACAAACCGGGCACGATCAATCTCATTGTGATCACCAATGCGAGTCTTTCGAGCGCCGCGATGGTCGGTGCGGTGCAGGTCATGACAGAAGCCAAGACGGGTGTGTTGAGGGATCATGCGGTGGAGAGTAAAGAAGATCAGTCTTTGGCAACCGGGACTGGGACAGATGCCGTCGTCATTGCTTGTGCGTTGCGCGGACAAGGACCGTTTCACCAATACAGTGGGACTCACACCATCATCGGTGCACTCATCGGAAAAGCGGTTGCCAGATGTGTCTCTCGAGGCTTAGTCAAGGCTAAGCAGTGGCAGAAGGCCTCCCGATGAAGGCCGAATCCCTTGCCATTCTGGGGACAGGCTCTGATGTAGGGAAGAGTGTGCTGACAGCCGGCATCTGTCGGTTGCTGTCGCGGACCGGTATTCATGTGGCGCCCTTCAAAGCGCAGAACATGTCCTTAAATTCGTTCGTGACTCCCGAAGGAGGAGAAATCGGGCGAGTTCAAGCGTTACAAGCGGCCGCATGTAGGATCCCGCCCCATGTCGATATGAATCCGATCCTGCTCAAACCAGAATCCGATAGCTGCTCCCAAGTCGTCGTTCTTGGTAGGGCATTCGCGAAGCAAGCAGCATCAGCGTATTTCGATGGTCGACGAACACTCTGGTCTGTCGTGGAAGACAGTTACGCTCGCTTGGCGAGTCGGTACGAGATGATGGTGATTGAAGGAGCGGGCAGCGCGGCGGAGGTGAATCTCAGGGAGCAGGATCTGGTCAACTGGCCTGTCGTGAAGATGGCCGATGCGCACGTCTTGTTGGTGGCGGATATCGACCGAGGCGGGGTTTTTGCCCAGATCCTTGGAACGTTGGATTTGCTTGCACCCGACGAGCGGGACCGGGTCTGTGGGGTTGTGGTCAATAAGTTTCGTGGTGATGCCAAGCTCTTTAGTGATGGGGTGCGATTCCTCGAATATCGAGGCGGAGTTCCCGTATTGGGCGTGATTCCGTATCTTCATGATCTCATGCTCGATCAAGAAGACAGCCTTGGCTACGTCACTAGCCAGGGAGCACGCTTTGCCTCGGACCGAGTGAATATTGCCGTGGTCTTACTGCCGCATATGAGTAACTTCACTGATTTCAACATCCTCTCGGCGGAAGAAGATGTGGCGCTGAGGTACGCAAGTACTCCGGCCATGCTCTCCGATGCCGACATCGTCATCATTCCAGGAAGCAAGAGCACCGTGGCCGACCTATCGTACTTGAGAGAAAAGGGGTTTGTGCCGCTACTGGAGCAACATCTCCAGAATGAACGAGAAATGGTCGGTATCTGCGGTGGCTATCAAATGCTCGGACGGACGATTGCGGACCCCGACCATGTTGAACAGGGTGGGACAAGGTCAGGATTGGGTTATTTGAATATCGAGACGACCCTTCTGGATACCAAATACACCAGGCAGGTAGAAGCTCGTCCGACCGGTGAGTTTATGTGTGAGAGTACTCCGATTCGTGGGTATGAAGTTCATATGGGCGTCACACTACGAATGAATGAACTGCCATGTTTCACCGTTTACAGTCGAACGGCGCAAGGTCAAAATGTTCAATTTCCGACGACGATGAGTGAGGAGGGTTATGATGGAGCCGTTCGGAATGATGGTCTTGTATGGGGAACGTACATACACGGTGTCTTTGACGAACCCGAGTTTCGCCGTGACTGGTTGAATCGTGTTCGCCGGAGGAAAAAACTTCCGCCACTTGCGGGATTCGTATCCAGGATGACCAGTGCACGATTACAGAACGAACTTGACCGATGGGCTGATCACGTGGCTCATCATTTAGATATCTCTCGTCTTCTCAAGAATTTCCGCTCTCTGAATGCCTCAAGCAGGTGACAGGCTTTCTTCGCACTGTTCCGACCGCTCGTCTCTTCATTTTGGATGGAGCTTCAAGCTCAAGGTCCTGAAAACAAATTGTCAATAATCACCGATTTCTTGCCAACTGTGTACAAGCCGATACACTGCGTGTGACAGCCCGAATCGGCTGTGCCAAGAGGTCGCAGGAGGCGGGTGTGGCTGGTGTCAGTCATGGTCGGAGCTGTGTGTTGTGTCGGGATGGGGAGCAGTTTGGCTCATGGTAAAGGAGCAGACGATACGGAGCTTGCGCAATTGCTCATTGAATTGCTGAGAGCCGGACGGGCGGTTGTGTCGGAGCATCAGTCGCTCATCAACGATCCTTCTAAAGGTGAGAAAGGTTTCACCGATAAGTTCTCAGTAAGCCAAGTCCTCGATAAATTTAAGGCAAAGACACGGATGGACCTCTTCCGTCCACAGGGGATTCCGCATGCTGAGATTCTCTTGGCCATGTTGGAGTCACAGCATGAAGCTGTACTTGAGGTAAAGGCGAACGGGACATGAGCGGAATGAAAAAAGAAGGATGGAAAGAAGGAGAACTCGCAGGCGCGATCAGTGTGGTCTTGCCGTTGCGCTAAGCGCTTCTGCGATCCGTCGAGAGAGGAGAACGGTCTCATGAGTAAGATTGTGGTGATCGATGATTCCCAGGCTGAGCTTCAACTCATCGAGTCATACTTGAAGGCGGCCCACCATACGGTCGTGACATTCCCAAGCACGGACAAACTCGAAGAGAAAATTGTGGCGGAACAGCCTGATTTGATCGTCATGGATGTCGTGATGCCTGGCCGAAACGGGTTTCAAGCCTGCCGAGATTTGAAAAACGATGTCCGTTTTAATCGCATTCCCATCGTGCTCTGCACATCGAAGGGTCAGGAGAGCGACAAGTTTTGGGGGCAACAGCAGGGGGCGAACGGGCATGTAGTCAAGCCCTTCAAATCTGAAGAACTGCTGCAAGCCGTGAAACGTGCACTTGGTTGAGTATTTGATGGCGTATGGACCGAAGAACGATGGAATTGCCATGTGATCTGCCACAACTCACCTCCGACGTTGAAACGGAACAAGTCAAAGCATCAGGCGTTTTGAGGGTGTGCCTCATTATGATGGGAGGGGAATTATTCGCCATCGATCTTCGTCAAGTCCGCGAAGTCTTCGAACTTGAGTCGGTAACCCCGGTGCCTGGAATGCCGGCATCACTGGTTGGAGTGGCCAATCTCCGCGGGACCATCGTCCCGTTGGCAGATTTGAGACAGTCTTTAGGCGCAGCGTTATCCATGACTCCTCGATATGCCATCGTGGTACGGCACGAAGCTCATCAAATCGGTTTGCTGATCGATGAGGTCCCCGAGATTCGAGCGATCTATCCTGACGATATGTTGGACTCCTCAGGGTTACGCGTAAACGGTGGGCGCTCCTTTCTATCAAGACTGGTCAGGGTGGAAGATCGTGTGAGTGGGATGCTGGAGATTCCCTCACTGTTGGCGTCCGTTGAGGAATCAGCCACAGATGTGAACATATCGGAGAGTCGGTAACGAACACAACGACGCCCGGACAGCTACATGTGATCGAGAGCGTTGAGGAGGAAGGACGTTATGCCAAGGTATAGCAAGCCGACGGCGAAGCCGACGAATTCATGGTTCCAAAACCTCAAGACTTTGCCCAAGTTGATCCTCGGCTTCTCTGCCGTGAGCATCATCATGGTCTCCGTCGGTTTGGTCGGTTTAATGGGGCTTCATAAACTCAAAGGCGAGTTGCAATTGATTTACAACGGCTCGACCCTGGCGCTGTCGAACGTCGGAATTAGTAGTAGTAACTTGGGACTGTATCATAGTGCGCTTCTGAACGTGGGAAGGCAAACTCGTAAAAGCGACGTTGAAGAGGCGCTCGGCCCGCTTGCCGAACTCAAACGACAGACCCTTGCTCCACTTGAGGTACTTCAGTCATCTCAACTCCACGAATCGTCGACCGGACGCAATGAAAGCAAGGATCTTGCAGAGCTTCGTCAAGCGTTGCGCGAGTATTTTACAGCGACAGAAGGTGTGATCGTGGTGTTCGTTGATAGTGCTGGCTCTTCACTGACCGATGAGCAGAAACAAGACATGCGTGGCCTTGGGCAGTCCACGTTGTCCGTCGAAGTCGCAAACAAGTATGGGGCTGCAACATTACGGCTGCGCGAGCTCATGACAACGATCCGAGAAGTCGCGAAGGAGCTCAACGACAGTGGGCAAGCCGAGGCCTCGTATCGAACCAACATTGTATTCATGGGGGCCGTGTTGGCTTTGGTTCTGGCCGGTGCGATCGGATACTTTCTTGCGCGCAACATCGCTCGGAACATCGTTCATGTAGCCGATGTCGCTCAGCAAGCCGCCGCGGGGAATCTTCAAGCCCGGGCTCGGCTGGAGAGCGACGATGAGGTCGGTCATATGGCGAAGGCGTTCAACTCCATGCTTGACAGAATCACGAGCCTCGTGTCGACAGAGGAAGAGCGGGACACGATGCAAAAACGTCTGGTTCAATTTCTCGTGCTCGTGTCCGATGTCGGCAAAGGCGATTTGACCAAACGTGGTGAAGTGACGGCTGACATGTTCGGGAATCTTGCAGATGGGTTCAATCTCATGATTCAACGATTCGCCCAGCTGATGAAGCAGGTGAGGGAATCGGCAGAACGCGTGAACCGCTCTGCCGGTGCATTGCGAGAGAATGCCGGGCAGATGGCGGGAACTGCGAAGCACCAAGCAGATGAGTCGATGAGGACGCTCGGTGCGGTCGAACAACTGGCTGCCTCGATGAGACAGGTCGCTGAAACTGCAGAAGCCTCATCGGATTCCGCACGGCAGGTCTTGAAAGCGACAGAAGACGGTCGAGTCGCAGTGCAGGAAACCGTGCAAGACATGCAGCGCATTCGATCCGCGGTTCAACGGATGTCGAAGCAGGTTAAAGCGCTTGGAGACCGCTCGTTGGAGATCTCACAAATCGTCTCGACCATTCGTGACATTGCCAACCAGACCAATCTACTGGCGTTAAATGCCGCGATTGAAGCCGCCGGTGCGGGCGAAGCCGGCGCACGATTCGCCGTCGTCGCCGATCAGGTCCGCAAGCTTGCAGAGAGTTCGACCCAAGCGACGCGAGAGATCGCCGATCTGGTCAAGGTCATTCAAAGTGAGACGCAGCACGCGGTTGTCGCAATGGAGCATGAAACCCAGGCGGTGGAAGCGGGGTCGGCCTCAGCGCTTCGTACCGGTGATGTGTTTAAGGAGATTTCGACGATTGCGGAACGGTCTGCGGAGCTTGCTCAAAGTATTGCTTCAGCTGCAGTCAACCAGACTGCATCCACGGATCAAGTGGGCCGTTCCATCAAAGATTTTACCGGTGGTGCCGTGGCGACACAAAAGGCGACAGACTCGGCTCGTGCAACAGTAGAGGACATGGTGAAGCTGGCCGAAAGTCTGACGGCGTCCGTCGCTCAATTCAAGTTGGCCTAATTGAGCAGGATCTGCAGGAGACCTCTTCCCGAGTCTTAAGGCAAGCCGATGGGATCGGAATCCAATCAGATTGATTTAGTTCGCGTCTTCGTCTCGGAAGCCTCAGACGGACTCAGGACGTTGACAGAATCACTACAGGCTGAGAGCGACTCGACCCCTACTCCTCAAGCGCTCCACGACCAGTACATCATTGCCCACCGTATTCGAGGCGCAGCGGCGCTATACGGATACGAAGGGGTCTCTCGAGTGTCTGAACAGCTTGAAGCGATTCTTGAGCGGGCTATTGAAACGTTCCCTTCCGATTGGCCAAGGGTGGTGACGGCCATGAGAGAAGCCGTCAAGGATCTGAGAACTCTTGTGACATTAATTGGCCAGGGTGACAGCGAGGATGAAGGCCTGGTCAGACAGTCTTTGGCGTCCCTGGAGAGCTTAAAGGACTCGTCCCAGACCTTGTCCTTGGCCACTCCAGGCTATGTGAATCCTACCCTTGATTCAGAGATTCTGTCGTACTTTATTCCCGAAGCGGAGGAGTATCTCCGCACCATCGATGAGTTGATCCGAATCCTTAGCGGTAACTTAGAAGACGAAGACGCGATCTATCGGCTTTTTCGTGCCACACATACTCTCAAGGGCTCAGCCTATACTGTCGGCTTCCAAGTCATTGGAGACATTTCGCGACCCATGGAAGACTGCATGATTGCGGTCAGGGAAAAGCGTCTTCGTCTAGGCCCCACGCTTCTCAACATGATGGCTGCGGCTGTTGAGATGATCCGTCTCATTATTCAACCGGATCACGAGAACGTGCCGCAGCTGCTGCAGGATGTACCAGTCCTTCTCCAGCGACTTACCCAGACATGCGAGTGTACCGTTGTGGTTGCTCCAGGGGAAACCGTGCCTCCAAGCACTGCAATGACTGATTCGAGCTCGATCCAGAGCGAGGCTGTTGTCAGCATAGAAATGCCTGCCACGGACTTGTCCGACGAATACCTGATCCCTGATCTAGATCCGGAAGTGCTGTCCTACTTCGTTCCTGAAGCCCAAGAATATCTTGAGTTATTGGAGGCCAATCTCCTGCGGTTGGACAAGGACTCTCAGAACAAGGAATTGATCAACCAGCTCTTTCGCACAGCGCACACCTTGAAAGGATCGGCGTACACAATAGGGTTTCGATCAGTAGGTGATCTTGTCCATCACGTTGAAGACTTTATGGGTGCGGTGCGGGATGGTCGCTTCAGCGTATTGCCTGGGCATACGGATCTGATGCTACGTGCAATTGATGTCGTACGTGTGTTGATGCGGAGAGATCTCAACGTAGTCGATGGTACGAGGCAACGATTCGATGCGGCTCGGTCAGAGTTGAAAGGGTTAGATCAAGGCGTGCCCGTTGAAGCGACATCGGTACAACGCTCACCTGAAAGGTCCGAGGCTGGTGCCTCACCGCAAGGTCGACGGGAGGAGCCTCATGGCCAGGACAAACCCCAGGATGGCAAGACGGCAGAAGAGCGCGACGTCATCCGTGTCAGTTATGCGCGACTTGAGCGACTGATGAACCTCGTCGGGGAGTTGGTCATCGGGCGCGGGCGACTAGAGCAACGCCTGCGGGTGTTGGAACAACTGTCGCAGCAGGTATTGGCATTTAAGGGCCGTTTAGTAGAGTCCGTCCAATCCTTCGCCGATAAACACACCTTTACCTATCAGGAGGCGCCGAGCAGTTTGACGTCATCCCCGGGGCAGCCCGTTCCGGCATTCGGCGATTTTGGCAGTCTGGAACTCGATAAGTATGATGACTTTAACATCCTTGCTCGACGAATCGGAGAAGTCACGGCCGACATCAGTGAGTCGATATCGCAGCTCGATGGGTCAATTCGACGTTCGCATGAGGATATGAGCCAGCTGCAACAGTTGACCCTCCTAATGAGAGATGAAATTGCACGTGCCCGTATGGTTCCGATCGGTACTCCGTTTACCAGGTTCCGACGAGCGATTCGGGAACTTGCTCGTGCATCGAACAAGGAAGTCACTCTGGTTACCTCAGGTGAGCAGACAGAGGTTGATACGGGGGTAGTGGAGCGGTTGGTGGATCCCTTGGTGCATCTAGTTCGAAATTCGGTTTATCACGGTATTGAGCCAGCGGTTGAGCGAATAGCTAAGGGGAAACCGGCTGTCGGCACGGTCTACTTGCATGCGGCGCATCGTGGTAATTCCGTCATCATCGAGGTTGAAGACGATGGTGCAGGGTTGGATTTGACAAAGATTCGAGCAAAAGCCATCAAAATGGGATTGGCCGATCCAGACAAGCTACTAACCATGACGGATGAGGAAGCGCTGCAATTGATTTTCTTACCGGGATTTTCGACAGCTGAGAAGGTGGGAGACCAGGCGGGACGAGGTGTTGGGTTGGACGTTGTCAAGCGGGTAATTGAGGGGATGAATGGACAAATCGAGGTAGAGTCCATGCCTGGAGTTGGGACCAAGTTCACCTTACATCTTCCACTCACGTTGCTCATTGCGACCGCCTTGTTGGTCCGTGCGGGGACCGAACGGTACGCGATTCCTCTACTCAATATACATGAAGTGACGATGCCAACAGCCTCCGCGATGCGAGCAGAAGACGGGCGCACGTTGTTGCAGGTCGCTGAACAAGCCATTGAAGTTCAATCGCTGTACCATTTGCTTCGGAGGGAAGCCGGAAGCGTCGATTGGACAATGCCGGTTGTGATTGTTCGGACGGCAGTGGGCCCGATGGGGTTGGCCGTCGATGAACTGTTGGGTCGGCAAGAAATCGTCATCAAGTCGCTGGGAATGCTCAAACCGCTGGAGCATTCTTTTTTCGGAGGAGCGACGATCGATCCCGAGGGACGAGTCCTATTAGTCCTCGATCCAGCACGCTTGGTCTCACGAGAGGCTAAGGATCCTGGGGGCCAAACGGTTTTGGCAAGGACCACCGTTCGGCATGAAGAATTGTTGCCTGATGAGATGGTTACGAATGAACGTCAGGGCGCGCGCCTGTTGCTCGTCGATGATTCGTTGAGTATTCGGAAGTTCGTCGGAAAAATGTTGGAGTCAGCAGGATATCAGATCGACACGGCGGTGGACGGGGAAGATGGATTACGGAAAGCCTCCGTGGCCGCATATCGAATGATTCTCACCGATCTTGAGATGCCGAAGCTGAATGGGTTCGAAGTCATCCAAGCTCTCAGGAGCCGTCCTGAAACGAAACAAACACCCATCGTGGTGATGACGACACGTGCTGGGAACAAGCACCGGCAGATGGCACTTTCTATCGGCGCAAACGCGTATATTGCGAAACCGGTAGAAGAACGCGTGTTGCTGCAAGAAGTTGAACGATGGGTTGGCGGGGCATTTGTGCCTAGAAGGTAACCTTGCGGAAATATTCGTATTAATTGACGGAATGTGGGTTGTTGCAGAGAATGGCGATGAGAGTGCTGACATGAGCATCCAGGAACAGAGCGCATCGGCTCCATCAGCATCCTCTTTACGGCGTTTCCTCATTGTCACGATCAGTGGAAGGTATTTGGCATTAGACGCCGGATCCGTTGGAGGGGTACTGACCATCAAAGAGTTGGAAAGCGGTGAAGATCCAGCGATTCAAGGTGTCGTCGAGAGGACGATCTCTCTTGTTATGCAATTAGGCAGTTCCGACGTTCCGACACATCCGACTACTCGAGTGGTGCTTCTCGCAGATCGAGAAATGCGAGGCAGCATTCGAGTCAGTGATGTCCATGGAATGTTGGAAATTCAGCAGTCTCAGATCCTACCACTGCCTCCGCATTTCTGTGGTGTTGAGCGACACTGGTATCAAGGCATGATCCTATTTGAGAAAAGCATAGCCATGATCCTCAATCCGACGTGGGTGCTTGAGATGCATGGGAGGTCCGATGCCGGCCAGGAGCGAGAAACTCCTCGTTCATCAGTGGATGCTTGGGCGATTGGTGTGAGCGATGGCCGAACATGCTGAGGACGGGAGAAAAGGGGCAGAGAGAAGCAACGCATTCACCATCGAATTGTGTGGTTTTTTCAATAGGTGGTCGGCGGTTGGCCGTGAAGACGTTGGAAGTAGCGGGCATTTCGCCATGGAAACCATCCATTCCGGTTGGCAGTCGCACACCGTTTATCACATCGGTCGTTCGGCAGGATCAGACCGTTCTCCCGGTATTCGATCTGGCTTCACTGCTGCGTCTTCGTGTGCGGGGAAACCATCCCCTGTGTCTCAGGATAAAACATCCTTTGGGAGATATGGTGATGTGCATCGATGAGGAGATGCCGGTCCTTCACACGTTAGAACCCGCCGCCATTCAGGCCTATCGGGGGAAAGATATACCGGCTGAAGGAAGTTATGCCAACGGACTCGATGAGATACCGATTCTCGCCATATCACAACTCGGATCGTGCATGAAATGACTTTTCAAGAGACTTAAGAAAGACGAAAGGTGCAGGTATGCCGAAGATCCTCATAGCAGATGACAGCATCGCAGTGCGAAAAGTCGCCGAACGACTGTTAACTGAGGCTGGGCTTGGCGTCACGCTCGCGGCAAATGGCGAGGAAGCCTTGGCCTATTTGGCAAAGGAGCGACCGGACCTCGTCGTCTCTGACGTTATTATGCCGGATAAGAGTGGGTACGAGGTGTGCGCGTTTGTCCGGGGAAATCCCGACCTTGCCACGACTCCGGTACTCTTGATCTCTGGTATCGTCAATGATGAGGTGACCAAGCAGGCTGAGTCCTGTCGAGCAGATGGTGTGTTGAAGAAGCCTTTCCAAGGCACATCGTTGAAAGATCGTGTGCTCGAACTGATGGCAAAACGACAAGAAGCGATACCCGAATCGGCCGTAGCCACTCAACCTGCATCTGAGCACATGCAGGACGTTAAAAAAGCTCCTGTAATATCGATCCATCAACAAGACAACGTGAATCAGAGTGCCGGAAAGCTCAAGGAAATTGAAGGCCAGCTTCAGAACGAACGGGCCCGATCCGAAGAGTTGGCCAAACAGCTGTCCGACGCAATGGGGCAGCTGGCGCGAGCCAAAGAAAGCGAAGCGCAGTTGGCGACAGCGCATCAGCGTGTCAGTGATCTTGAAGCACAAGTCACGAAGCTTGAGCCGCAGGCCTTGCGAATTTCCGAGCTGGAAGCTGCGCTCAAGGCAGAACAGGATCAAGTAAGGACTCTCAAGGAGGAGGCTCTGGGCTTGCAAAAGACTGCCGGACGCATTGCAGAATTGGAATCTACTCTCAATGCTGAACGGGCGGCTGCGGAGCAACTGGTCCAACAGCTGGCTGACTCAGAAAAGATCTCGGCGCAGGCTCAGGATGCCGAAGGGCGACTCCTCAGCGAGCAAAAACACGTGGTTGAACTCCAGGAGAGAATTAGGGCGCTCGAAACTGAGCTCACGTCTGAACAGCGCAAGCATATCGAAGCGGTAGGGCGAGTGCAGGAAGCGGAAAAAACCGCGACAAAAGTTCAAGAGCTGGAAGGACTTCTGGTGGCTGAACGCGAGCGTAACGGAATGCTTGCTCGGCAGGTAGTGGAAACAGAGCAGGCAGCTGAGAATGCAACGAAACGATTTGAAGAAATGGCTCGCAAATTGGGCGAAATCGCTGGGTTGGCCTCGCAACTTGGAAATGGGAAAGGACAGTCCTGATGTAACCAGTCGGAGTCGTGAGATGACTGTGTTGCTGATGATTGGCCGATGCCGATGCCTGTTGAAACCGAAGATGCGTTCCAGAAAGAACTAATTGAACTGTTCGTTCAAGAAGCACAGGAATGGCTTCAACAGATTCATGTAGCTCTCGACGAACTTCAACAGGCTCCCCCCGCGGAGCGCCATCGGTCCTTGGCCCAGACGATCAAGGTCGGCATCACGAACCTTGGCGGGTCTGCGGCGACCATTAATCTGAGTGATGTTGAGCGAGCAAGTTTTTCAGCTCTGCCCTTTATCGAAGCTGTTCAGGAGCCGAGCGCACGAATTTCGGCTGATGATTTCCTCGCACTCTGTAAACAGTTGGGGCACATTCATGGAACGCTGACACGAGCAACCGGTGTCACTTTTGACCACGAGGCCGCCCAAGCCTCTGCTGACAGCGCTCCGACAGCGATTGGCACGAAAGAACTGTTGGCTCTTCTCCGTGGTCTGTACGATCAAGGCCCAGCGACAGGGACCTTTTGTCGCAATCTAGTTCAGACCATGGTGGCTCAAACAGAGGGGCTTCTGCAGCGGGGAGTGGAACAATGCAACCTCGTTTCCATACAGGAATTTCTCGACCGATCGACGGAAGGGGAGCAGGGATTTCTGGAGCTTGCTCGTCAGGAAGTCCCTCATCTATCCGCCATGCTTCAGGCGCTGAGGAACGGCAGCGCCTCCTCAGATGGGCCGTCATCCCATCTACAGAACACTGTAGAACGCGTTGCACAGTTGTGGTCTGCAGCTCAACAGGTCAATGCCTCCCATACCATGACGTTTTTCATGGGCCTCCATAGTTTTCTCGCAATTGTGATGGACTGCCGGGTGACGGTTGATGCTAAGCGATACGAGGCGGTCCAATCTCGCCTCGCTCAAAGCATCAACAGCCTCGAGGAATGGGCGCAATGCGGACAGGCGGAACGCGCGGCCATACAACGTGTCTTGCCAAATTGAATCCGACCGTGGAGACACTCGATGAGTCCGCATGACGGGAAAGAGTGAGGTAGGATAATGTCTCTGGTTGACGCTGTTCACGAGCAGCATGTGATCCAGCATTTGACATATGAGCCACACTGGGGGTTGCAGCGGCGCCCGTTTGAAAACGTGCCGGACCCAACATTCTACGTTCCATCGGCCAAGCACGAAGCTGCCATGGCGCGCATGCTGTATGGAATTCGTACCCGAAAGGGAATTGTCATGTTGACTGGCGAGATCGGGAGTGGCAAGACGCTCCTGAGTCGCGCGATCATTCTGAAGCTTCCTCGATCCCGGTATGAGATTGGCCTCCTGTCCAACCCGACTATCCCAGGAAACGAATTCCTCGGCGAGATTATATTTCAGCTCGGTTTGGACTCAGGCGGAACCAGAGGCGAGCAGCTACGTCGACTAAATGACCAGCTACTGGCCAATTACCAGCAAGACATCGATACCGTCGTGGTGGTGGATGAAGCCCAGGCCATCGAGCACGAGCGCTTGTTCGAGGAGCTGCGATTCCTGAGCAATTTCCAGCTGAACGACCGGTTTCTCATGACGCTGGTGCTCGTTGGTCAACCGGAACTCCGCGACCGTATCGCGCATATTCCACAACTCGCGCAGCGTGTGGCCATTCATCACCATATCGACCGGCTCGATCGTGCCGAGACGAAAGCATACATCGTGACTCGCTTGACTGCTGCCGGTTGTATTCAGCCGATCTTTTCTTCGGGTGCGATTTCCTCAATTTTCCAGCGGACTGGCGGAGTCTGCCGTTTAATTAACTCACTGTGTGACTTATGCCTCTACGTTGGGAGCGTCGCGGAAGTTCGCCAGATCAGGCGAGCGTTGGTTGAACGAGTTGCAGGAAACATGTTGTGCCGACATGACGGCGGCGGCTCAGGGGTGTGATCGTGAACGACTGGTATTCTCGGTCAGAACAGGTCTTGAACGAGGTTGCCATTGCCCTGCAAGGTCAGCACGCTTTCGCGCTGCACTCGCTTGAGCAGCTTGCGACAGATCTGGTCTTGTCTTTACAACAGACCGACGAACTCGTTGTTGAAGCCTTATCTGGACGCGCAGGCTCACCCTTGACTACCAACTTGGTCAATGTGGCCATACTCGGAACGAAGGTGGGGATAGGGTTGGGGTACTATGGAGAAGAGCTGCATCGATTGGCGCTCACGGGGCTCGTACATGATATTGGGTTATTTGCGGTACCGAACACGTTGATCACCAAGAGCGGCCGATTGACTCAGGAAGAACGAGCAGTGATTGAACAGCATCCGGAGTTCGGCTATCGAGTCATCGAACAATGCGGTCCGGACTACCACTGGCTTGCGCGATTGATACGTCAGGTTCATGAACGATTCAATGGTCAGGGATATCCTAATCGACTCAAGGGTCGAGAGATCAACGAGATGGCTCAGATTTGTGGCGTCGTGGATGTATTCGACGCACTGGTCAGCGAACGACCCTATCGCCGCCGGCTGCTTCCCCATGAAGCCGTTAAAGAGCTCCTGGTTGCCGAGCGAGCGACTTTTCCACGAGAGATTCTCAAGGCCCTTGTCGAGCAATTGTCGGTGTACCCGCTCGGGACGATTGTCCGGTTGACGACCGGAGACGTCGGCATCGTGGCCAAGGTGAATAGTCGCTATCCTCTTCGTCCAGTGGTCAGGGTTGATGCGCAGCAAGGGAACAAGGGCGCGGAGGGTCGTGAGATTGATCTGAGTGTCACTCCTCTGATCTCGGTGGTTGAGACGGTGAATCCTCCTGCCGTTGGCCGCGTGAAATTCACCAATCGCTCATCTCAGGTCCAGAGGTCGGCTTCCAAGACCGTTATTTCTGATTCCTTTACGGCTCTTCTCGAAAGTCTTGATGCCATCGCGTCAACTATGCAAGGAGTGGTTTCAAGCCGTTGTGCTGCGATGAAAGAATCTGGAGCAGACATCATCCCCCCTCATTCTGCGACGAAACAGTCGTCCCATCAACCGGATTGACGCACCGTTCTCTTCTCTGGCGGACAGTCATCAAGCTAGAGGTCCCTTGCCACGATTACCTGGCTTAATGGTGATGATGTCCCCATTTATCGTAGACTTGTAAGCTCTGAGCCAATTCTCACGACCCATGGTTCTACACTTTGCTGAAGCGAATGAGGTCGCTATAATGCGCTACGAGCCAGGTACAGTTTGGAGATATTAAGAAGGGAGCATCGTGCCGAAACTTATTAACGTTCACCACTCACAACAAACCACGCAACAGGCTCAGGAGTATGTGAAGATACACATACTTATGCCGTCTGGTTTTCTCGGCCTCATTTGTTTGGTCGGCGGGGTCGGTGGGTTAGTCTATCAGTGGGTTGCGACCGACACTTATACGTGGGATACGTTTTATCAGAGTTCCGGTTTGTTTCTGTCAGGTATCGGATTGGGGGCGGGGCATACCCTCTACCAGCGATATCTGTTGCGTGAATTCCCAGAGGTTCTGGCGGCGCGGATGAGACAGACTTTGGATAGACAGAAGGGGAAGCTCAAGAAAAGATCGGAACCCATGGATTTTGAACATCCCGGTCGGCAGGTGGTTCCGTTCGCGTATGTCGCAGGCATCACGCTTCTTGTGGGAAGCGCCATTGCCGCGTTCGCCTACGGACATGTATACGTCGTTCCTGCGATTTTTCTGCCTTGGGCCGGCTATTATTGGGCAAGGCTGTTCTTATGGCGGAGAGTGATCACAATAGAAAAAGTAAAGGCCTGAGGTCTTATCTCTTTTTAGGGCGAGCCTTCTGTGCTCGAGCAGTGCGTCCAGGAGATTTTCCTAGACCTGTTTCGAGCGTCGTCACGCGCGTTTCCAAATCCCTCACGAGTTGTTTCAACTCAGGCAACTGGAAAATAGCTCCTTGGACTCTGAGCGCTTTTTCACGCGGCATTGCAGGAGTGCCTCCGACAATCTGATTCGATTCAACACTTCGATTGACCCCTGCTTTCGCCGCAATCAGTACTTGATCGCCGATGGTCAGGTGATCCGAAAGACCGGCTTGGCCGCCAATCATCACGTGACGACCGATCGTTGTGCTGCCGGCTATGCCCACTTGTGCGACGAGAATGCAGTGTTCTCCCACGGTCACGTTGTGGGCGATTTGGACGAGATTGTCTACCTTGGTGCCCTGCTTGACCAGAGTTCGTCCGAATGTGGCCCGATCGATCGTGACGTTGGCTCCCAACTCCACGTCGTCTTCGATGGTCACGCCTCCCAGTTGAGGGATTTTGTGATGACGGCCTTGATGCTGCACATACCCAAATCCGTCTGCCCCGATGACAGTTCCACTGTGGACGATCACTCGAGCCCCAAGTGAACAGCCCTCTCGCACCACGACATTGGGGTACAACGTACAATCGTTTCCGATCGTCACATCGGATCCTATGAAGACTCCTGGGTAGAGAGTAACCCGATCGCCGATCTTCACACGGTCGCCCAGGGTGACAAAGGGCCAGATGGACGGATCGGCTCCAACCTGTACGTCGGAACCTTGTGTCACATGTTCGGCAATACCCCGAGGCGTCGGAACGCGAACGAAAAATTTCTGTGCCACATGCGCGAAAGCCAACATGGGATTGTCGACGACGATCTGCGGCACTGTAAGATCCGGCTGATGTCGATGTACCAGCAGCGCTGCGACTGCAAGGGTCGTCGCAGCCTTTGCCATTTTCTCGTTCGTTACGAACGAAAGAGCCTGCGGGTCAGCCTGATCGAGGCTGGTAAGACTAAAGATTTGTGTCCGGTCATTGCCATGGATCGTACCGCCGACAACATGATGGATCTGAGCCAGTGTGATCGGGGTGGGGAGTTGAGGTTTGCTCATCGGGCTGTGACCTTTTTCTTTGTTTTCGCAGCAGGTTTTGGCATTGTTTTCGGTTTCTTGGCGGAGCCGGATTTCAGTTTCGTTGAGACCGATTTGGTGGAAGAGGATTTTACCGATGTCGACCTGGTGGATGAAGCGGATTTTTTTGATCCTGACTTGGTAGATGGTGTCTTGGATTTAGGTAATTCAGGCTTCGAGCCTCCCTGAGGTTCTGCGAGACGTCGCTGTACGTAGGCCGCAACCGAGCCGACCGTGCTCAGTCCTGGAAGGTCCTGGTCTGGAATCTGAAGTTTAAATCGTTCTTCGATCTCGAAGAGGAGCTCAATGACGGCCACCGAATCGAGGCCAAGGTCATCTCGGAGATGATGTGCCTCAGTAATTGAGGCCGGATCTCGTTTAAGATAGCTGGCCAACGCATGGACGATTTTTTCTGTGATCTCCGGGTTGATCCGTTCAGTCATTATGGGTACTCCTTAGAGTGGCATGAGGCTCTTCGCAGCTGAACTGGGTGAATGGGCCTCGTTATCATGTGATAATTTTCTAGGCGACAAATTTCTTGAAGACAACCGTGGCATTGTTGCTGCCGAATCCAAATGCGTTTAAGAGGGCATAGCGGACCTTTCGCTCTTGGATGGCTCGACGGATTCCATCTAAACAGCAGTCCGGGTCTGGCTCCTCGTAGTTGGCGGTAGGATGGATCTGTCCCGTATGAATGGCAAGAGTCGTTGCCACCGCTCCGATCGCGCCCGCCGCGCCCAAGGTGTGGCCGACAAGTGACTTTGTGGCATTGACGGCAATCTTATCCGCGCGATTCTTAAAGAGCCTCCTGATCGCCTTGGTTTCGACGGCATCACCGATCGTCGTGGAGGTCGCATGCGCGTTAATATAGTCCACTTGGTCCGGGCCGATGCCGGCCGACTTCAGACCGATTTTCATCGTGGTGCAGATTTCCTGGCCATCCTCTTGGGGAATGACCATATGATAGGCTTCACTGGTCGCGGCGTATCCGGCGAGCTCGGCATAGACTCTGGCTTTCCGTTTCTTGGCATGGGCCCATGATTCGACGATCAAGGCGGCAGCTCCTTCGCCCATCACAAAGCCGTCGCGGCGTCGGTCAAATGGACGTGACGCTTGCTCCGGAGCATTGTTAAATTCACTCGAGAGCGCACGTAAGGAGCAGAATCCGGCGAAGACCAAGGGCGTAATGCTCGCATCAGCCCCGACGGCGATGACCACATCGGCCTGACCAGTACGAATGCAGTGCAGAGCCTGGCCGAGCGCATGGGCACTGGAGGAGCAGGCTGTCGAGATGGTGAGATTCGGCCCCTTGGCGCCATGAGCCATGGCGACAATCCCAGAGGCAGAGTTCAGTGTGATCGTAGGAATGAAATTCGGGTGTACGCGATGCGGTCGCTGGGTCTCAAAGAGCTGAGTGATTTCTCGCTCTCCCATCACCATTCCACCCATCCCTGCTCCGACGATCACTCCGACGCGATGAGGAGCTTCCTTTGCCATGCTCAGGTTGGCATCGGTCAGCGCCTCCTTGGCGGCGACCAAGGAAAACTGCGCATAGCGATCCACGCGATTGGCTTGTGTGGCCGACAGGTATTGTTCTGGTGCGAAATTATGGACTTGGCCCGCCACCTGTGAGCGATACCCGGACATGGGAAACCACCCGAGGGATGGGATCGCCGTAATCCCCGATCGACCCGTAAGAGCCGATTTCCAAAACTCACTGACGCCGATCCCAATAGGAGACACCACTCCGAGACCAGTGATCACTACGCGCGAGGCCATGTTTGTTCCTCCTTCAATAGGCGTCTCCGGCGCCTTTCTTACCGGAAGACCAGAAGACAGTCAACTAGGTAACCATAGTTTAATGACGAACTTTCAACAAGAGATAGAGTCCGAAGCTCAAGAAGAGTGCGTTGGCCATCCAGCCAGCCAGCATGGGTGCCAAGGCTCCCCCCCGCCCCAGTGCAATCGCGACCGCGTTGGTCGTCCAATAGCAAAACCCCACGATGAACGCTTGCCCAATGCCCATCGCCATGCTGCCTCCGCGCACTCCACTCCGTCGAAGACTTAAGGCAATGCCGACGATCACCATCACGACTGTGACCAAGGGAAAGGCCACCCGACCATAGTAGTCTGTCAATAAGCGAGTAAAGGAAAAGCCTTCGTGTCGGAAACGCTCAAGATAATTTCGTATCTCTTGGAACGTCATCGTGTCCGAGTTCCCGATGAGGGAGCTGGAGAAGTCATCCGGGATAAGCGGGATCTTGATCAGCTGTTCCGTGAACTGGACGAGCTCGGCGGTGTCGCCTTCAAGAAATCGACGATGATGCCCATTCAACAGCATCCAACCAGTCGGGGTATAGCGGGCTTCCTCCGCCTCGGTCATGCGTTCGAGCTGAAAGGGAGGGCGGAAATAAAAAATGCGAACTCCTCGCACGATCATGCCGGTGGTGTCGATTTCACGGATTTTCATGAGCGCATCGGCGCTGATGCGAGCCCAAGGCTGAGCAGCCTGGATCGTGACCGGAGCGGGTTTCTGCTCGATTTGGATCACACGGACTTCTTCGGCTTTTTCAGAAGCCAAGGGAATAACGGTCGAGCTGAAAATGAGGAGCACCAGTGACACGGCGCTGGCGAAGAGGACAAAGGGGGATGACATCCACAGCAGACTGATACCACAGCTGCGCATCGCCGTGATTTCGTTGCTGCGGGCAAGGAGTCCAAGGGTCAACAGAGTTGATACCAGTATGGCAAATGGAGCGACTTGAAACGAAATGGAGGGAATTTTTAAAGCGAAGTACGTCAGGATGGGAACAAGGCCGGATTCGTACCGAAGAAAGCGACGGACCTTCTCGAAAAAATCGATCACTAGATAGATGGTTACCAAGCCGGCAAAGCACATTCCGAAGATTTTTGAGAATTCGCGAAGGATATAGCGAAACAGGATTGTCATGAAATTATTGCCTGCTCATCCGTCCGAACATCACCCCAGTAATCACCATAAAAATGATATTCGGCAGCCAGGCACCAAAGAACGGATGAAGGACTAAGGCGGTCACCAAGAAATCGCAGCCGACATTGAGAATATAGAAGGCAATGATGATTCCCACGCCGACGGCAAATCCACCGACACGACCGGATCGCTTCGACACGATACCGACGGGCACTCCGAGTAAGCAGAATACGAGGGAAGCGGTCGGGAATGCCAGATCTTTGTAATATTCCATCAGGCGCCGAAGAGCGCCGGCATCTTTTCCGTCCGTTTCTGCCAGGCGTGCCATGATTTGGTCATAGGATGGACGTTCCTCGGTGGCCGAATAGCTGCTCAGATTCAGATTGATCTTGATGTCATAACTCGCGAACGCGATCTGTCGGTACTGGTCGTCTTGACGAGGTCGGCTATGAATCGTTCCGTTGATCAATCGTAAGGCAACGTGCTCATGCTCAGAATCCATGAAGACATGGTATTGCTGCGCCACGATGACTCGTGGCTCATGAGGTAGGCGTTCATCGGAGATGAAGATGCCGTCGGGAGGATGACCTGGTGCACTTTCAGGGACATAGATCATCATGTGAGGAATCGGCTCGTTGAAGGTGCCTTGCTCCAGGGCCAAGACGAGTTGGTCTTTGAGCAGATTGAGGGCAACTTTCTTCAGGTTCAGCGAACTCCATGGTTGTCCCCAGTGGGACAACACCAGCGTGAGCGTACAGACGAAGACGGAAAAAAGAAGGACCGGCTGTGAGAGGCGCAGCAGGCTGAGTCCGGCCGCACGCATGGCGACCAGTTCTTTATCGAATGACAGTCGACCGAATGCCGTAATCGAAGCAATCAGGCCCGCGATGGGCAGCGTGAGCACCAAACCGGATGGGAGCAGCATGGCAATCACTTTCAAGACCGCCCAGAATCCCACTCCTTTGGAGACGAGTAACTCGACAAGACGCAGGAGTTCTCTCGTCAACATGACAAAACAGAGTGCCCCAAGACTGAGCCCAAAGGGAGAAAGAAGTTCCGTGAAAATGTAGCGGTCGAGAAGAGTTCGTAGGATCACAAAGTCTCTGGATCGGGGAAATGTCTGACACTATAGGGCAGTCATTCCCCCTTGTAAACACAGGAGAAATTCTGCTCGATGAAGATTCGCTTGACAGGCTATCAGCCCTATGTTACATGCTCCGCGACTTTCCTCTGCAATTGATGGGTTCCGTGAGCGATGTATCACTCCTTCAGGTGCCCGTCCGTTCGACCAACCGAATTCTTGTCCGGTCTAGCTGTATCATTCACATTGCCAAACCATGCAACTTGCGCGATAGCGTTACATAACTGCTCGTAGTTGTTGACAAAAGGAGGGATTCAGTGAAGACAAAAGGAACGGTCAAGTGGTTCAACGATCGAAAGGGATTTGGGTTTATCCGGCTGGATAGCGGAGAAGATGTCTTCGTTCATTACTCGGCGTTGCAGGGGGATGGCTTCAAGACCCTCAAGGAAGGGGAAAACGTGGAGTTTGACATTGTCCAAGGAGCCAAAGGGCCTCAAGCGGCCAACGTTCTCAAGTCAGCGATCGCTGCATCTTAACGTAGACTCGTCTTACCGTGCTCGGCTGGAGAGCCGGTCCTCCGAACAGGAGGGACGGTTTCTACTGCCGAGCTGTTCTCCCGTCTGATTCTGCCATTTCCTAGACAAAACTCAGTGAGACTGTTAGCGTTTGGCTGTTCCGTTTGTGGAGGAAATGGTTGTGCCACCGGATCGCAGTCGCGTTCTTCAGCAAGCTCAACTCCTGGCTTCCCGTGGACAGTTTGAAGCGGCGATTGCCGAATGGAAGAAACTGGCCACGGAAATGCCCGGCGACGGGAGCATTCATAATTCCATCGGAGATCTACACTTAAAACGGAACGTTCCAGGGGAAGCTGCCACGGCATTTCTCCAAGCCGCATCGGCATTTCGAGCGGAGGGTGCTACCCTTAAAGCGATCGCCGCCTTCAAAAAAGTCCTCAAGTGTGACCCCACGCGCTATGAAGTCTATCGCCACCTCGGTGACCTCAACGTTGAGCGGGGACTCATTACTAGCGCGGTTCAAGACTATCTCACGCTTGGGAAGTACTATTTGAAGGAGCGTCGAGGCAAAGACGCACTCGAAATCTACAAGAAGATCGTCATTCAGGACCCATCGAATCTCAACGCACAACAGCGCGTCGCCGAACTCTGTGTCCAGGAAAACCAGCAGGATGAAGCGACCAAGGTCTATTTGCAGCTGGGCCGCGAACGATCGGCGCAAGGTCGATACGATGAAGCGAAGGACGCGTATCTCGCCGTACTGAGGATCGATCCGGCGAATAGTGAAGCGGCCCAGTTTGTCGAAAGCATCAAGAAAGGCGGGACTGGAGCGGTCCATGCCGTGAAACCAGGCTCTTCTGTCCCGACGCAGAAGCCGTCTGAGCCGCTCGACCTCTTGACCGAAGCGATCCGGCGTATTGAGGAGAAGCAATATGCCGGAGCGGAAGCGATCTTGAACCAGATGCTTACGCGGGAACCTGGCAATCCGCAAGTCTGTCAGCTCCTCGCTCGGTTGCACTTGCAACGAGGGGATGTGCAAGTCGCACTGGGGGAGTATCGCTTCTTGGCAGGAGCCGCGTTACGGGCCCATGATCTCGGGTTGGCCGAATCACTGATTCAGGAGTTTCTCTCTGCTGAGCCGAACTCGGTTCCCTTACTGGAACTGAACGGTGAACTCTATGAAGAAAAAGGAGATCATTCTGGCGCAGCGCTTCAATATGCGAAGGCGGTCGAACTGTTATTAGAACATCCTGAACCGGGAATGGAAAGCCTCCACGAAGAACTCTTTGAAAAAGTGAGGTCGCTGTCCACCGATGAGGCGTTCGTGAATCGGTTGGCGGCGAGGATACGGGGAGATGTTTCGGCAGAGCCGAGAGAATCCGCACAGATTGCTTCTGAACCCGAGGCACAGATCGGTGAGCCTTCTTTAGGCCGGAGTGGTGAATCAGCAGGGACCGACAGAGAGGAAGATCTGGTGAAGGGTCTGGAGGCACAGACTCAAGAGGTTCAAGGATTTTCACTTGTTGGAGCGGAACCTGATGACGTGAATCCGTTTAACAAGGATCACGGGTTGCCAGTAATGAGTGACGCCCACGAACAGGAAGCTCCTAACAAGGGAGGGACACAGGTCACACCCGCGTCGACCACGCAGGTGTCAGCGGTTGTCAAGACAGCGCCCCCGTCGCCAACGGTCTCGCGCCAGGAGCAAAGTCAGCCGGTTCGTACGCCATCGACTGGGGAGCCATCTTCTGCAACGAAGGACAGGAGACAGGAATCCAAAGCGATTCCAGGACCAGTCTCACATCCGACCAAGCCGGCTGTTGATTCGCCATCAAGCCGCCTGACTGCTCCAGAGATGCCATCCGTTGCTCCCACGGTGGCGACCAAGGAACCCACGGGGCCGCCGCCAGACTATGAGGCACATTACGCGTTAGGTGTGGCGTACAAGAACATGGGACTCTATGAAGAAGCGAAGGAAGAATTCCAGGTCTCGATGAACAGCAACTCATTCTATCTTGATTCGGCGCTGATGACGGCGGTCTGTCTCAAGGAAGAGCGCCAGATCGCTCTCGCTATTCGCGGGCTGGAGACGGTCTTGGCTGATCCACGATGTGAGGGTGCGAAGGGTCAAGCCATACAGTATGAGCTTGGCTTATTGTATGAAGATGAGGAACAGTGGGAGAAGGCCGCACATGCGTTTCAGTCGATTCCTTCGTTCCATGACGTCCCCCAGCGTCTGGCCGCTTTAAAGGGGAAGCCAGGAGGAGGGGACGCTGGTTTTCGGTATGCCGCGTAGGGTGCCGCGTCGTTCCTCTCTTATCCCTCAGTTCACTCGATTCGGAACCGATCGGCCTTCCAGTGTGGCTGCAATATTGTCGAGACAGATCAGTCCC
The DNA here is from genome assembly GCA_902500755.1 of uncultured Nitrospira sp. Classification (GTDB taxonomy): domain Bacteria; phylum Nitrospirota; class Nitrospiria; order Nitrospirales; family Nitrospiraceae; genus Nitrospira_D. Next base: position 31,040 of record CABVRV010000002.1, on the reverse strand, counting down.
ATCCGAACACGCGTCTCGAGCGTGGCCGATCCAAGGTGAGGAAGAAGGACGACATTCGGCAGTGAACGTAGAGCAGGGGTGATCGTCGGTTCATGCTCGTAGACATCGAGTCCGGCTCCGGCGATGGTTCGTGCCTCAAGCGCCGACAGCAAAGCAGACTCATCAATGATCGGCCCTCGCGAGGTGTTGATGAGAAAGGCTGTCGGCTTCATCCGAACGAGTTCACGTTGACCGATCAGGTGATGAGTGGTGTCGATGAGCGGAACATGAAGCGAAAGGAAATCGGAGTGTGTGAGCACGGTATCGAGCGACTGCCGAGTCCAGGAAAGACCCGGAGGACTTGAAACAGCGTGACGGCCTGCATAGAGTACCGACATCCGAAAACCGGCTGCTCGTTGCGCCACTGCCTGGCCGATGCGTCCCATACCGAGAATGCCGAGTGTCTTTCCTGTGATGTCGGCACCCAGCATCTGCGTCGGAGTCCATCCAGTCCAATTGCCGGTTCGAATCCAGGCATCTCCTTCGGCGATACGCCGCGCGACCGCCAACAGCAGCGCCCACGTCAGATCGGCAGTGGCATCGGTCAACACGTCTGGTGTATTGGTCACGATGATGCCACGCTCAGCCGCGGCAGACAGGTCGATGTTGTTGTAGCCGACGGCATAGTTGGCGACAATTTTCAGCTTTGTCGTGCAGGACAGTAGTGACGCGTCGATAAAGTCGGCCAGCGTACAGATCACGGCGTCGGCCTGGGAGAAGCCGCAATGTAGCTCCTTCGCGGTCGCGGGTCGATCGACTGGTTCAGTCAGCATCTGATAGTGTGTAGGGATGGCGTCCATCACTGGCTGAGGCAGCAGACGCGTGATAAACAAAGTCGGCCGAGCCATGGTCGTGTGTATTGTAGAAGAAATCGGAGTCCAGGAACAACGACGGTGGTGACCCGAAAACCGTCCCGGTTAGGAATTTGTTAAGGCTTATGACACCTTCTTCTCCATCATTGATCCAACCGACAAAAGGCCGCGTCGTTGCGAAGGATCTCCGTGCTCTGGTGGGAGTAGGGAAAGTCTTGGACGACGGCCCTGCGCTTACAGCGTATGCGGTGGACGCCAGCATCTACCGCGTTCCTCCACAAGCCGTTGTTCTAGTCGAGTCGGAAGGTGATATCGCGGCAACGGTTAGCTACGCTGTGTCACGCGGCATTCCACTGACGCCTCGCGCCGCCGGGACAAATCTGACCGGTTCTGCCATCGGGTCCGGTGTCATTCTCGATGTGTCACGGATGAATCGAATCCTCGAAGTGAACCGGGAAGAGCGCTGGGCCCGTGTTCAGCCAGGTATCGTGTTGGCGGAATTGAACAAGCAGCTCAGTTCGCAAGGGCTCCTGTTTGGCCCTGACCCCTCCAGTGGGGATATGTGCAAGCTGGGTGGCATGATCGCCAATAATTCCTCAGGCCCGCATACGTTGCGTTACGGTTCCGTGAAAGACAATATCCAGAGTCTTCGGCTGTGCCTGACATCATCGTCTTGGATCGAAGCTCGGTGCTATGCGCTGAATGACCCGACGCTGGAACGACTCCTGACATCCGTGCCCGCCTTGCGCGACATCCTCGTATTGACTCAGGCGCATGCCGACCTCATTGCTGCTAAGCAACCGACCGTCAGTAAGAACAGCTGTGGGTACAATCTCTTTGGGGTGGCCGATGGTTTGGATCGAGGCCATTTTGATCTCCCCAAACTGTTTGTAGGCAGCGAGGGAACGCTGGGTATCGTCAGTGAAGCGAAGATCATGTTGGCGGCGAAGCCTGCAGCGACGCTGACTGCTCTGATTCATTTCCAGAGTCTCGAAGAGGTCGGTGAAGCCGTTCCTCAGCTCCTGACTCTCCAGCCAAGCGCCTTGGAAGTCATGGATGCCAACACGCTTAATTTGATCGGTCGTGGAAAGCATGGCATTCCGGACGATGCGACGGCGACATTGCTGGTTGAGTTAGATGCCGATTCTCTCGAGGTCGACCTCCGTGAGAAGGCCGACGCGATGGCAGCCATCTGTCGATCGTATAAACTGGCGTCGGAACTCACCCTTGCGTTTGATACGTCGCAACGGGAGCAACTCTGGAAAGCCCGGAAAGCCCTCTATCCGACTCTCTATCGATTTGATGCTAAAAAGAAGCCGATCAACTTCGTTGATGACGTCGTCGTGCCGGCTGAGCGGATCAGTGAGCTGATTCACTACCTGGAGGAGTTTTTCCAAGGACAACAGGTGCCGGTGGCTATTTTCGGCCATATCGGCAATGGGAATGCGCATATTGTGCCATTGTTGGATGTCAACGACACCGGCGATTTTCAGAAGATGGTGGACGCCTACCAAGAGATCCATACGACTGTGCTGAATCGGTTTGGCGGATCGATTTGCGGAGAGCATGGCGATGGTCGTATTCGGGCCGGGTTCGTCAAGACCATGTTCGGGGAGGAGCTGTACGACCTCTTTGTGCAGGTCAAGAAGGCGTTCGATCCGGGGAATATCCTCAATCCCGGGATCAAGTTGAGCGAAGCTCCCTTCACCGACCATATCGACTACACGCGACTCTCGAAATCCTGCGCGACTTGTGCGAAATGTAACTCTGTGTGCCCCGTGTACGATGTCTTTCAATCGGAGGACATGAGCGCGCGTGGCTGGTTCGAGATTGTCACAGCCAACGACTACAGTTATCTCAATTCCAAACGAGTCGTTGAATCCTGCCTGAACTGCAAGTCCTGCCGCACCATCTGTCCGGCCGGTGTGGACGTGTCCGATCTGATTCTGCAGAAGCGGGCAGAGCATCCGAATCGATTTGCCGGTTGGATCTTCAGGCGGCAGGCACAGGGAACCGTCTTTGACGCCTTCCTGCATGTGCTGGCGGACACCCAGAGACTCTGGGATCGGCCAGCCTTCAGAAGACTCTTGGAACGGATCACTGCGCCGATCATGAAGATGTTGGCTCCGACGGCCCGCTTGCCTCATGATCTCGTATTGCCGAAACTAGCCCAACGGCATCTGCGCGAACGGCACAGGCATTTGATTCCAAATGGGACAGACTCATCACCCTCCAAGACCGTGGCCTATTTCCACGGATGCGCAGCGAACTATTTCGATGATGGGGTAGGCGACGCTGTGATCGAGGTGTTGAAAAAACATGGGGTGGATCCTGCCTTACCCCCGCAACGCTGTTCGGGAACCCCGATTCAAACGTATGGGCACGTCGATCTCGCACGCGAGGGAGCGCGATTTAATCTCCGATCGTTGGCTCCTTACGAAACCATCGTGACCGGTTGTGCTTCGTGCACGTTGATGCTGAAAGACTATCCGACACTGTTTCAGGATGGAGAGGAACGACAGCAAGCCGAAGCATTGGCAAAGAAAGTGTTCCATATATCGGAATTTGTCGCTCGCTCAACTGAGCGCCCCCCTATGGCCAAGGCCCATGGGACGACCAAACGCGTCACCTATCATTCATCCTGCCATCTCAGGGCGGCAGGCGTGACGAAAGAGCCACGACAAGTCCTCTCGTCCATGCCTGGGGTCAATTTTGTCGAGATGCAGGATGCAGACCGCTGTGCCGGAGGCGCTGGCACCTACGTCGTCAAAGACTACGACACGTCGCAGAAAATCTTCGATCGAAAAGCCCGCGCCATCACGCAAACCGGTGCGAATGTGGTCGCCACCAGTTGTCCGGCCTGTATGATTCAGCTCAAGAATGGGTTGCGTGACTCTATCCAAGTCAAACACGTCGCGCAACTTCTCCAAGACGCCTATCAAGCAGCCGAACGGGAGGAAAGCTGAGTCAGTCTCGTCGATGGTGTATCGTGCACACCGCTCTCATCACGAAATCAGCGTCGGTGAATGACTTGTTGAGGATGCAATGGTATCAGTGCAGATATTCGGTCAAATGTTACGCGCAGCCGTCGATGAGAGCGAGATCGAAGTCCCCGTAACAGGTAAGGTCACTGTGAAGCAACTGATCGAAGCGAACCCGGTGCAGCTGGGGGGCTTGCTTCAGTACATCAGGAGCCGCGAAACGCTCATCACGATCAACAAGAAGATCGGCTCGGAGGATTCGTTCGTCAAAGACGGTGACATGGTGAAGTTCTCGTTCCAATCTCGTACGTCGTACGACGGGACCAGAGATATTCCCACCTGACTATTTTTCACGCAGCAAACGGTTTCCTATTCAGCTGTCATGTACGCGTCGCATCTGATGACTCAGGGATCAGCAGTGCTTTCCAATGAAGGAGGCGTGCTTTCTTGGCCTGAAACCGAGTAAGCTTCCGACACCCCGATATCAGGATGCACGACTCGTCAGGCCGGACTCTCTTCCCATTGTATGCGCAAGTTCTTGTCGCCGTGCTCTTCGGTGCGACGCTCGGCGTCCTATTTGGCCAAGAACCCTATTTGGCAGGGCTCCGCAACGAGCAGCTCGGTCAGCTCGGTCAGTGGGTGGTCTGGGTGCTCAAGACGCTCGCTGTTCCGCTCATCTTCGTGGCGATCCTCGATTCGTTGCTCCGGGCCTCGACCCCATTACACCTACACCAGGGCGCGAAGTTACTCTCGATCTGCTTGATCAATGTCTCGGTGGCCATGCTGATCGGCCTCGCCATTATGAATGTCTGGCAGCCGGGAAAATCGTGGCAGGGCCACGTCGAAGATCTGCTCCAGGTCGTACCAGGAACGAGTCTCAAAACGACCTTCACCCCAACGGAGCATCCACTTGAAGACTTGCTGGCCTATATTCCCCGTACGATAAGCGATCCGTTTGCGAGCAATAATATCATCGGCGTCGTGCTCTTGGCTCTCGGACTTGGGCTGGCGCTACGGTGGGCACGGGCGAAGAGCGGCCAGCCTGGTTGGTTACTCGATCGCGTGGCCTGGGCCGTTGAGCGGGCCTATGGGTGGCTCGTCACCATTCTCTGGTGGGTCATCTTGATCGTGCCGTTCGCCGTATTCGGCGTCGTCGCGAGTGTGGTCGGCCGGTCGGGTATTGGGGTCTTCTCTGCGCTTTGGATCTTTCTCGCCGCTATGCTCCTTGGTCTAGCGGTGCATGCACTGTTCTATTATCCGCTCGTGGCCTGGGTCATCGGGAAGAAATCACCGACGGTCTATCTTGGGCAGGGGGCCGATGCCATTCTGACGGCCGTGTCGTGCAACAGTAGTTTGGCAACCGTCCCGATTACGCTCCGGTGCCTCGAGCGCATGCGAGTTTCGCCACAATCGGCGCGCCTAGCCGCCTGTGTCGGGACGAATTTGAACAATGATGGCATCACGCTCTACGAAGCGATGGCGGCGCTCTTCCTCGCCCATGCCCTTGGGTACGATTTGTCGATGTCGAAGCAATTCGTGATCGTCATCGCTTCCATTATCGCCGGCGCCGGCGTAGCCGGTATTCCTGAAGCGGGGATGATCGTCTTGCCGCTCGTCCTTGCCGCTGCCGGTCTGCCGGACCAAGTCATCCTCGCGGCCATTCCCTTGATCATGACAGTGGACTGGATCATCGCCCGCGCCCGTTCCGGCGTCAACGTCATGAGCGACATGCTCGTCGCCATCCTGCTGGATACCGGACACTCAAAATCTGAAGCCGTCCCCATCGTCGAACGACGTCAGTACAGTGATCCCCAGTAAGGCGAGCTGAGTCGTGTAGCCAGATTGACGGGTAACAGCGCTCGCTCTTCAAAAACTTAGCTTCAGCACTTTTTAGCATCAGCATAAGCTGCAAATTGATCGATCAGGAGCCGAGTTTATCGTGTAACCAGGCCAGGAGTTTGTGCGTCACCTGCTCCGGCTGATCTTGATGGACGAAATGTCCAGCGTCCGGCATCGTGACGACCGTCAGATCGTCCACAAACTTACTCAGTCCATCCAGATTCTGTGCCACAAGCGCCTGGTCTTGCAGTCCCCAGAGCACAAGCGAGGGAATACCGATCTTGGGATACCCCAGTTTGCGCTGGCGAATGCCCCCTCCACCTCGGAGCGCGGCTCGATAGTAATTCACCATGGCGGTCAGTGCGCCAGGCTCGCATGCCTGCTTTCGGTGCAAGTCTACGACATCGTTCGGCATCTGCTCGCGGTCACGCGACATGCGCTCAAAGATCTGGCCGATGATATAGCCATGACCAGCCGATAAGGCTGCTTCCGGAAGCCATGGAATCTGGAAGAAACCCAGGTACCAAGAGCGGCGTAATTGCCGCCAGCATTGAACCTCGCGTTCAAAACAAGCGGGGTGGGGCGCATTCATGATAACCAGAGCTTCTACACGACTGGGGTACCGCATCGCATAGTACCATGCGAGGATTCCACCCCAGTCGTGCCCGACGAGGATAGCCCGCTGCACTTTCGCGGCATCGAGGAGTCCGTCGACATCCTCTATCAACGATTCTATGGAGTAGGCCGCAATACCGATCGGTCGTGAAGTCCCGCCATATCCGCGGAGGTCAGGGGCCCAGACCCGATACCCCGCCTGCGCCAATGGCTGCATCTGATGCCGCCATGAGACAGCCGACTCCGGAAAGCCATGGAGGCAGAGAACCTGTTGATTTCCGGCCCCGACCATGGCGACCTGAAAGGACAATTGGTTAATCGGAATATGGCAACATGACACGGCCTCGACGCTAGGGTATTTGGGGGCCAGGTAGCTCATGCACAAAACTTTTGAAATCGCTGGCCAGATCTGGAAAGCCTGCTATGCTTACCACCATGGAACCACCAAATTGGGTGTATTGGCCAGATCAGGGTAAGTGGCGCGCCTATCCGGAGGGCTCTCCCAATAGCGAAATACAGGCAGCCTCCTTCGAGGAGCTGCAGCTCAAAGTTCGACAGCTGAGCCAGGCTGTTGCCAAAAGTCCTCGAGACATTCCTCGTGTAGAGCGACCTAAGCCACGATTTCTTGACTTGGACTCACCGCAGTATGTTCTCTCGCAGGATCAAGGCAAGTGGCATGGGCATCTGCACGGCTACCCGGACTACTCGGCACAAGGGGAGTCCTTTGATGAGGTGCAGTTCAAGCTCATCCAACTCTGCCGCGACCTGATGACCGGTAAGCCTTCCAGCATCCGAAAGGCTGCTTGACCGGTAGTTTGTTGTCATTCGATGACACGAACCGATGGCGTCCGACCCTCGGCTCGTCTATTCGCTGACGCAGCCCAACGCTCTATCATTTCTTCCTCCGCACGATCGCGGCATGGGGATCACTCAAATTCTTTGAGCGGTCAGCATTGAGCACCGTTGTGTCCATCACCGCGGTCAGGCTTCCCGATCGGCGATTCGGTGAGAGATCGATGATTCCCAGTCCTGGGCAACTTCCATCCGCAGCATGACTCACTGTCAGAGGAAAGGGACCACGCAACGCGACGTATATCCGATTACCCTTCGGGCCGTCGCTGAACGCCAAGTCGCCCAGATCCGGAGTCGGGTCGTTTGTTCGAGCTGTCCCAAGTGTTCCGCCGCAGGTCCCGCTTGCTGTCAGACTATACGTGCCTTCATGGCGATTGCTCATGTTATTCCATGGAGGTGAGAGCTTAAACACCTCGACATTGTTTCGAATGCGGTCGATCTGATGCAGGTACTTTGCTGTCCCGAACTGAGTATTCTGAATGATCACGATTCCGTGCGCATCGCGGTTATTGCCGGTTGGAAAATTATTCTGTCCGGCAATTTTCCCATTATCCGGATCTTGCCAAACTGCGATAGGAGCGGGGACGTTCGTTGGGTTAAAAGATGGGGCGGTCGGATAGTCGATGGTAAAGCGATAAATAGAAAACTCTGAAATGTTCGGTCCAGAGGTGCCGGTATTGAGGTGCATAAAGCCATCAGCTTCGGCGCCTCCACAACCTGCTGCCCGCACCACCGAAAGATCATACTCTCCCACGATCGCCATCGGGGTGGCAGTTACATCGATCACGAACATTCCACCGCCACCGAGTGTCGTAAAGACGTGTCGGTTGTTGCTCGCGGGGATCGGGCAGATCGGGGCATTCAACGCCCGAAGCCCAACAGCCTGCTTGAGTGCCCCCGTTGGGGTCACGGTTGGTTGCCCATCGGCCACGGCACCCGACACAGAACAGGTAATTCCATCAGTTGCATCCATGTCTACACTGAGTGGTTGAGCGCTCACTCTTCCGCTTCCTCCGACAAGATCCAAACTTGCTGTGCCGTTAAATACAAAACTCTCAGGTGTTCCTCCCTGATTTCGAACGACATCGACCCGCTCCAGCATGCGGCCGTTTTGATTGGCGACGATGATGCGCAGTCCATCGTGCGTCCAAAAGCTCATATGATTTTGGCGACCGGTTGTCGTGCCGGTGGTTCGGAATAGACAGACCGGCTTTCTTGTCCAACCATCAACGATACCCAAGTGTCCGCTGCCGACAAAATTCAGCGCCATGTACACATGGTCGGGGCTTGGTGTGACGCCGTGGATTCGACTCACGTGAGCGCCGGTCGTTGCATCGGCGTTTGGAAACAAATCACTGGTGACATCAAGGACGACCGGATTATTAACCGGTGGAGTTTGATCAAGATCGGCGCCCTCATAAATTCGAATCTTCCCTCCGTGTGTTCCTATCGGCACCGCAGGGGTGATGCCCTGAGTATTCGCTTGGTCGCTGAGCCAGACCTCATATTCGCTTGCCACTGCCATGCCTGGAGCCACCAGCAACAAAGCCAAAACACTCCCCAACATCGCTAATGTCGTATGGACTATTTCAGACTCTCTTCCACTTCGCATCTGATACACCTTCATAAGAACCTCCTTGCAGTTGATCAGCGAACGAGCGTTTCCGACCAAAAAAATATCGCCGCTGGAATCGGCTGACAGTACCGTGAATCACGAGAAGACTCAAGAGAGGAAGCGATGAGATTGAGTGAAAGCAGCCTCGTTAGGGCGTTCGATGCCGGATGGTGTAACGTCCTGAAAATGTCTCGCCGGGTTCGAGCCGCTTCAGTCCCCATTCTGGATGGTTGAAGGCATCCGTTGCACAGGTCATCGGTTCGATGGCAAGTGCGGCTCGCGGCGCATCTACGATGGCATCACCCGTGTAGACAACGACTGCAGAAAAGGCCGAATCCATCACGAGATCGATCACGCGACCGTTTGCTGCATGGCGAAGAGAGGCCGTGGTTATACCCGTTGCATCGCGTTCGAGGTGCACATAGCAATGGTTGAAGCGTTGCCGACCAACCGCACGAAACTGGCGATAATCCCACGGCGTGCCGGCCACGTCCACAATAGAGCCTGTTGGGGCGAGTCGCTCGTTGAATTCCAAATAACCGGCGCCTGGTAACTGCGCCTCAGCTTGATTGATCAGAGACGTTCCTACAGTGAAATACGGATGAAAACCGACTCCCATCGGCGCAACCTGTTGGCCCACGTTGGTCACGGCAAATGCACAGGATAGCCCCCGTGCATCCAGTTCATAGGTAATCTGGACCATAAGCGAGAAGGGGTAGCCACGGCCGGCATAGGTCTGAGCCTCGAGCTGAACCTCACAGGTCACTTTATTAGCGAGCGCCTCCCGGACTTGCCAAGGAAGATTTCGCACGAAGCCATGGATGGCATTGGGGCCTTCTTTGTCGTTGCATTCAAGCTGAAATGGTCGTCCGTTGAAGGAGTATCGCCCATTACTAATACGCCCAGGAAATGGAATGAGCACATCACCTTGTCCACCTCGTTTCCGGCTTCCACCTGAGTAACCCCACACAATATCCATCTCCTTCCCACCGTCATCGATCAGCAAATATCGCCGTAACGACGCACCCCATGGGGATACTACCGCTCGCTGATTCTTAAACGAGAGCGTGAGTTCGGTATCCGGTGTCACAGGGTGCATGGTGTGATCTTGGTTAGAAGCGATTTCAATACCCCCATGACCGTGCTGACGTAACTCATGTGTAGTCTTGTCTTGAGCCGTCACACAAACGATTATTTCACAAATGGATTTCCGGCCTTCTGCCAGTCGTCAAGATTCATGATGACGGCCGTCGTGTGCGTGAAGCCGAGCTCTTGGAGAGTCTGGGACGCAAGCGTCGCGCGCTTGCCGCTTTGGCACTGAAGGATGATGGGTCTTTCCTTGTCCGCCTGGTCGGGGGAACCGACGTAGTTCCAGATTTGGGATTTGATCAGGCCTCGCGGAATGTTGATGGCTCCCGGCACATGTCCGGCTGAAAACTCCTGAGGTTCTCGCACATCCACGATGAGCGCTGAGCCAGGATTCTCAACAAACGTCCGATACTCATCCATACCAATCGTCCGCACGTGCTTCTGCGCTGCGTTCACTTTTTGTTTCAGAGCAGGAGGAAGCCCCTGGGAAAAAGCAAATGATGAAAGCGATAATGAAGCACCGACCATGACACTCAAAAAAAATGTTGCCACCTTCTTCATGCTGCCTCTTCTTTGCGTTGGATCGTGTACAGTCAACAATACGACTGAATTAAGTGTACCGTGATTCTATCGACGTCTCAAGGCAGGTTGCGATTATCCAAGCGTGGATCCTCAGGACGCATCAGCGAAGACAGTCTGTGGGATTGTTCGGTGCCGGCTTCACCGCACTGCCCTGACCATGAAGGTCGTATCCCTTTGGGCTCGCGTGCCGAGATTCATCGACTTTGTTTCCGTGACCTTGGTAACCCATCCAGTTCCAACATCTACCTCGATTTCGGCGTGGTTTTCCAACGAAATGGTTTGTAGAAATCCTTCATCCGGCACGTGTTTGCCTTTCCGTGCAGCGAGATCCTTTACGAGCGATCGCATGATTCGGTCGGTCTGCTCGCGATCAGCCGATTGATTCCAATGCAGAACTGCTTGCCCCGATCGCCCATTGAACGACTTGAGCACGATGTCGGCGCGAGCTGGAAAGGAATCGCCTCCAAGTGGATTCTCGATGAAGCCTTGATACTCGTAGGGCTGGTCCCATGTGTAAGCTCTTCCGAGAATCCTAAAATAGAGCTGCGCATCGCGTGTGCAGACTTGCTCGACTTGTGCTTTGGTCGAGAACATCGTGTCCCACTGTGCCCGTACGTTTGCCATCATACCTTGGTCGGCTGTCCCGCGCTGTGAATCTGATCTCCTGGCCAAGAGGCCATCTAGATTCCTCAGCATTTCACTGCGCAATGCTTCCCAATTCTGGACGCCGGTGATGGCGCCTCGATGGTCGATCTGAAGCACGATCTGCATGCCCTGCATGAGACCCACTACCTGTCGCAGAACAGATCCGGATGGAGCAGGGACATCAAAGGTGGTTGCACCTACCGTCCATCCCACAAGGTATCCCTGTGGACTCGCGCGGAGAACTTCAAGGGAGAAACGGGTGTGAGTCTTTCCTGAAACCCTGGACTGGCCGTTGAGTGATTTATCGCGTACCCGCGTGACCATCAGCTCACTCTTATCACCCTGATGCCAGTGGGGAGTGATCTCTACAGACTGAGGTGGGACTTTCCCCAAGCCCCAAAGGGGAAGACAGAGAAAGATGAGCGCTGCCGAACGGACAATCCATGACCCAGGGGTGGCTTCACGAGCGGGAGGAGACGGCGTGCTCACAAAGATCTTTCCCTCAATTCGGTCACATCGAATCGGATACTGATCGAATGAAGCACCCACACATGTTTCTAAGATTATCGGGCAACTATGACAGCGGCATGCTCCTACTTCAAGAACCATTGTGTGAGGGCCGGCGCATCCAACTTTTCACGCCCTTGACCTGCCTACCGGTTGAGGCGTAGGGTACTACCATCGATCATTCCATTGCTGCCTCATCTGGAGGTGGTGACGATGGTCCTCCGCGGAGAACGATTCCGACGGTCTGGGCCTTCGGGGTGTGCATACCTCTCCAAACAGGCTCCTTCATCAGAGATGACCGTTTTGATGCTCGGGCGCATAGGCATGCGCCTCAGCTGTAGAGGCCACATTGCATCCAGACACCAGATACCATCGACCGAAGAAATCGGTACTGGGAATCCAAAGGACTCGCATGCCATGGCACGCGAGCGTGTGCTTTATGTCATGGGAATATTGGGGAATCGTGACTGGTCTCTTGGTCTTGGTGGTCATGCTCTTGGTGTGCATGGACATCCTCGCATCCAAGAGCATCAACAGTCGAGAAAGATCAACACAGGCTGGTGGCAAATCGAGTGATGGTCAGACGCAACCGTCAACTACCAATCAGCGTGCCGCATAACTGCGAGCTGACGGCTTCGTCTTGAAGGCACAGGGGCCTGCAGGGTATCGAGTGCTGATTGCAAGGATGGGCGTGCGTCTGATCAACAGTTAAATTGCTCTGAACTTTCACGAGGGGAGGCAACGATGGGTCCGACGAAGGGCATCATAAAAGGACAGGCTCTGTATGAAGTAGTCGGGGGCCAATTGATCAAAGACGGTTTTGTGAACCAACAAGAGATTGAAGAGTATGTGAACCACCACTATCTCGTGTTGCCGGTCGTCGACAAGCGAGGGCAGCCCTGGCTGCTGGATGGAATGCCTGTCTATTGTCTTCGCGGAACGCAATATGAAACCGTAGATGGCGAGAGGGTCCATCTTGCCCGATGTCCGGGTTGCGGAGGCATGGGGATTCGAGATGAGGAAGTCACGGTAGAGTCAGATTGTATTCGCTGCACTGCCTGCGGACATGAATTTGATACCAGGCTGGAGATGATGGAAACCTAAAGACATATGGTGCCAGACCATACCGTACCGGGGAAGGGACTAAAAGTCAGAGTGTCTTGTCATCGGGCACCGTCAGAGGAAAATATTTGTTTCTTCCAGTGGTAGGTGCCGCCATGCTCGCGGGGCGGAATGTTCTTCTGCTTGCCGACCCGGGTGTACCACCAGATGCCTTTCGCCTCCGCGCCGTCATCTGAGAGCTGGATTTCAAACCCTCCTTCTCGATCGTTGCCGGGCTGATACCATGTGCCCTGCCACAGTCGATCCGCAATCGTCGTAGTGGTAAAGCGCCCGCCGTGCTGGCTGTAGGGGCCGTTGCCGTTCTTGTCGAGGGTCGCTGTGTATCGCTTGTCATCCTCGACTTCGAGGATATCCCATTCTCCGCCCACGTCCGGTTTCCTTGAGGTCTGAGGCTCAACGGCATGACGTAGTCGCGAATCTGCGGGCGGTAAGCCCGACACGTGACCCAGGCCGGCGGATCGGAATGATTCGTGCCACGATAACAGTTGCCATCGACCATCGCGACGTTCGAGGACGCCGGTTTCCCGCATGGGGAGTATCGTCCGTTTTACTTCAGCTCCTTCCGCGACATAGCGGATATAGTCAAGTTCCATGGAATACCAAGCCAGATTGTCTTTCGTCCATACTTTCAGCTCAGTGATGGGAATCTCAAGTTTCTGAGCGTTGAGGAATTCATCTCTCATCCCCTGTTCAAGCTCAGACCAACCGATATATTTACGGCCGGCGACTCCATAACTGATGATGTCTGCGTCGTGGGCCATCATTCGAGAAAGTGTAGGCAAATCCTTTTCGGCATTCGCGCGCACGAGCCGTCGGATGGCCGACTCCGGATCTGAAGTTTCCGACGCCAGTACGATAATGGGAACGGCGATGAATATTAGAAGGAGAACAGGTGCCAGAAGTCCACGCATCATCACGTAGATCCTCCTCTCGACGAGAATTCTTTCTCACGACTGTGCGCAGGGCAAGGAAAGCAACTTAGCGATCCCATCGATACCCAACAAGAAAGGGCATGACGGTCAAGACACCGAGTGCTCCGATGGGCAAGGTTCCTACAACAGGATCTTGTATGGCAAGGTATTCGTCGAGCGAGAGGCCGTGGAAGGGGAGGACAATGATCCATTCCATGACCAGCCAGAGACTGAGCGCGACGAAACCCACGGTGAGTCGGATACCGGGGAAGGGAGGCAAAGTGAATCGGTCGATCACCCAGCGTGCAGCGATAATCATGGCGAGAAGATGCGAGGGAATTTCCATCACTTGAGCCATGCGCGCGCTGAAATGGAGGGCCACGACTTCAAGCCGAATGACCTCCAGCACAAATCCTGCCCCGAGCGCGATCAGAAAATAGACAGCGCCGGCCTTCAAGACTTGCACCAGGCCAGACGGCCGATCCTCGTCGGGTGTCTTCTCCGATATCGACATAGCGTGGCGTGTCGGCTCGCCGATCACGTCGGGCGAGCACGGCTTCTCCCACTCACGCACGTTCCCAAATTTGGCCATGGTTGTAGAATCAGTCTAGCCGAAAATTTTAGATACATCCATCATTCTACAATTACGTAGCAGCAAAACGCAGAGATCAACAACACAGGGAAGAGAGAAAGCCGGTAGACTGCCGAGATGTTTTAAAGAGAGTAGTGTTGAAAGACGTTTGGATGCGTGCTCGTCGTAACACCGCTCATCTGTCATAATGTGCCTGCACAGCGCTTCCCGTGGACGAAATTGCTCCCATCGATTTCCGACCGGGGTTTAGACCCTGTATACGGGGTATACGGGCGACACAGTTGGCTGATTAGCCATAGATGCGTGCTCCTCGCATAAGCCAGAATCCCCAGAATTTTGAATAGCCGTGAATCTCGTCTGTTTCGGTTCCGTCGTCGGTCACAACAGGATGTTTCATGTTGACCCATTCGAAAATGCCTCCGTAGACATTGGCTACATTGGTGTATCCCTGCTGCCGCAGTCGATCCGCGATCCGTTCACTGCGATATCCTACTGAGCAGTAGACTGCCACTGGCGCCTGTTTGTCGATTCCAGCCAGCCGATCCAGAGAGAACTCCTCATAACCCACCCAGGTGGCCCCCGGGATATGACTCACCTCAAACTCTCGATATGATCGGGCATCGAGTATATGAAAGTGGCTCTTATCGAGGCGGTCGACAGAAACCGCTGGTACGCGATGAGATAACAGGGTGGACAGAAACAAGTCGTAGACCTTATCGCTCACATGGATCGATGCTTGGAGATGACGTCCCCACAGGAAGAGGAGCACCAATAGCATCGCCAAGGCGAGGACGACGTACTGTCGCATCGGCATCCCTCATTGGACTGACGAAATTGGTCACCCATCCCGGAGGCTAATGTCAAGCGGGATGAAGACATCCAGCCGCCAAAAGGCGCGAACCCGCAGCTTTGTGCGATCTGCATGAAGTCAAAAAGAGGATACAGGTCACCTGAGCCATCCGATGACTTACTGAGCAGGTCGTCAAATAGTGCATGTTCCATCCGTTGATGCTTCATCAAATTGGGATTTGGGAGTCTTTGTTCGAAATGAGCGCGCACTATTTAGTGGTCGGCTCAGTAAGTTAATCTCCTCTTCGCCTTATTGACTAACTTCCTGCTCAAGCCCTGCGCTCGGCCAAGAATTTTCCCGATGGCCGCTCCGGCTTTGCGGGCCTTCGCGCGAGCTGTCTTTTGACCACTGGCCGCCTTTTTACCGGTTGCCTTCACCAACTTCCGAACCTGGCTAGCCGATGACTGAGCGGTCTTCCGCCCTTTTTTCGCAAGCGCCTGACCTTTCTTTACGGCCGTACGTTTTACTTGGGCCGTACCCTTGGCAACTTTGGCTTTGATTCGCTGAGCAGATTGTGATGTGGCCATCGTCATATTCCTCCTTGGTGGCTAAGACGCACAAGCGCTGGGTGATCAGTACCATAGCCCGTTACGCGGTTCAAGCGATCACGAAACCTACAGGCAGATCGTCATGAGGTTTCAGCTCTTCCGCTGCATGTATTGCGATGAATCCATGAAATGCATGCATTCATTTTGACGCTACCCGGGAGCCTACGCTTGCAATACAGATGGAAAGAGAGGAGTATTGGCCCTCTGGAAATGCGCCTACGCCAAGCGGTCTTTCTCGTAGCGGACATGTGAGATGAGCCCTTCTTCAAACCGCCAGTTGCATTCCACGAAAATCCACGACCTCTTCAAACGCTATCAGATCGGCCAGGGTTTCGACGAGATGTTCGAGGCATCAGATCGACCGCGGCCCCACTATCGACAATTATATGACCAGTTGCAGTCGCTTTCGGTCGGCGAACTTGCTCAATATCAAGAGCAGGCAGCCAAAGCGTTTCTAGACCAGGGAATTACGTTTACGGTGTATGGAGACGTCCAGCAAACCGAACGAATTTTCCCCTTTGATCTACTGCCCCGCATCATTCCAAATAGTGAATGGCGGCACATCGAGCAAGGGGTGCGACAACGCATCCAAGCGCTCAACGCATTCTTGCTGGATGTCTATGGCGAGCAGCGCATTTTGCGGGAGGGGATTATTCCTCGTGAGTTGGTGGAAGGCGCGTCAGGATTTCACCGGGAGTTCGTCGGATTCAGACCGCCCCGCGATCTCTATATCCATATCGCCGGCATTGACCTCGTCCGCGATACGAACGGCACGTACCTTGTCTTGGAAGACAATCTGCGGACCCCGTCAGGTGTCTCATACGTATTGGAAAGCCGTGTGATCATGAAGCGAGTCTTCCCCAGCTTGTTTGCGCAGATGCGAATCAGGCCGGTGGATCACTACCCCAATCAGCTGTTGGAAAATCTACGCTACCTCGCGCCGGAGATCCGCGAAAATCCTACCGTGGTGCTCTTGACACCTGGGGTCAATAATTCAGCCTATTTCGAGCATTCATTCCTGGCGCTTCAGATGGGTATCGAACTCGTCGAAGGCCAAGATCTGATCGTTGAATCCGATCGAGTCTACATGAAGACGACCCAAGGATTGCAACAGGTAGACGTCATTTATCGACGAGTGGATGACGCCTTTCTGGACCCGGAAGTGTTTCACCAGGATTCTTTGTTAGGCGTGCCAGGGCTTGTTCGAGCGTATCACGCTGGAAACGTGGCCTTAGCAAACGCAATCGGCAACGGCGTCGCGGACGATAAAGCCATCTATGCGTACGTGCCGCAGATGATTGCCTTCTACTTGAACGAGTCTCCGGTGCTTCCCAACGTCCAGACCTATCTCTGTAGTAGCGAGCATGATCGGAAGTATGTGCTCGATCACCTTTCCTCCCTTGTCGTGAAGGCCGTCAATGAATCGGGTGGGTATGGAATGCTGATGGGACCCGCCTCAAGCAAGGCGGAGCAAGAAGATTTTCATGCGCGCATCGTCAACAATCCAAGGAACTACATTGCACAACCGATCGTATCGCTCTCGAGATTGCCGTGCCTGGTCGACGACCATGCCGGTGGATTCGAGTTCGCCGGACGTCATATTGATCTGCGTCCATTCGTACTTTCCGGAAAGGACATTACCCTCTCACTGGGGGGATTAACGCGCGTGGCGTTACGTGAGGGATCGCTCGTCGTGAATTCTTCGCAAGGCGGTGGGAGCAAAGGCACCTGGGTACTCTATGGCGAGGATTAACACTCGATGCTGAGCCGGACCGCTGAATCGTGCTTTTGGATTGCTCGCTATACTGAACGAGCCGAGTACACGGCTCGACTGATCAATGTCCACTACCAGTTGCTCTTGGAGAGCCAGAACCAGAGGGATCAAAATGTAATTTGGCGGTGGTACTTGGAGAGCACCGGACAACTCGCCTTGTACGAGGGGCACGGACTACCTCTCGAGACCATGGCGGTGATGCAGTTTCTCACTCTTGATCATGCTAATCCCAATGCCTTGGTCAATTTGATCAGCGCCGCCAGAGAAAATGCTCGAGGCATTCAAGATCAGCTATCAAGCGAAGTGTGGCACCATATCAACCGGGTCCACTTGGCATGGAAAGCCTACACGCCCGCCAGCATCGCCACGACTCCGCATCGTCTGCTCACGGAGGTGCAAGATACCTGTTACACCCTGCACGGCATCATGGCCAGCACGATGCTGCACGATGAAGGATGGACGTTTTACCGACTCGGCAAGGATATCGAGCGTGCAAACCATACGACCCGTCTGCTCGTGCATCCCATCCTGCTGCAGATGTCCTCGGAATCCACGGAGCTTTCCGATTTGCATCAATGCGTGGCGATTCTGAAGTCGGCCAGCGCCTACGAAGCCTACCGAAAGGTCTCGCGCTCCGTGGTGTCGCCGGAGAAGATTGTCGAGTTCTTATTGCTGAATGAATATTTTCCGCGGTCCGTTCGCTTCTGCACTCGAGGGCATCGTCAACATATCGAACGGCTGATGAACAAATCAGCAGGAGTGTCCGATCGTGAACCGGCCAGACTGATAGGCCAACTGGCCGCTGATTTGGACTTTGTGACCTTGGAAGAAGTCCATGAGATGGGGCTGGAGTCGTTCTTAACCGAGGTGCTGCGGCAACTTGACCGAATTACCATGGCTGTTTCGCGTACCTACTTCAGATCGGAGGACACTCACGATGTCAGAATTTCGAGCCCGCGTCGTCATCTCCGATTAGAGCATCATGAGGCGGTGGTTCACGATGTGAAAGCGTTACTCTCCGCTCGCATCCAATTCACGTACACCTATGAGGCGCCGGTCACGAACGTTCGGACCATCATGCGTGTCGCTCCACATCAACACTACGGCAATCAGCGACGTCTTGATGTCCGGTGGCACATGGACCCACCGGCCGATTATCGGCATTACACCGATGCGTTTGGAAATTTGGTGTGGCAGATGGACCATGCGCGTGTGGAAAAGGAAATCACCTGTACTGTCGACATGCGTGTTGGAACTCAAACCGGCTATCTCAGCGACGGCACGCTGGCGGTGCAAGGCACCGATCCTCAGGACACGGATTGCACGGTTGCCTCTTCAGAGTTTACCCGACTCACCCACCTGGTTGACCGGTCTGAGGCACTGGTTCGTCTCGGTGAACGACTGCGGGGTGGGGGAGGGGCGCCGGGCAAGCTGGCAGAAGCCATCCTCCATCACGTGCATGCGGCATTGCGGTATGAGCAGGGCCGAACACACATCGGAACGACGGCCTCCGAAGCGATGGCCCTGGGGTCAGGCGTCTGCCAAGATTATACGCACGTGATGCTGTCACTGTGCCGCTTGGCGAGTTTACCCGCTCGCTATGTGTCCGGCTTGCTCCCTGGCGAAGGGCAGATGCACGCCTGGGTTGAAGTGTTGCTACCGGGATCGGGGCAGAAACTCCCCATGTGGGTCGGGTACGACCCGACCCATCAGCGGCGCTGCGATGAACGGTACATCACCGTCGCCGTCGGACGCGACTACCAGGATATTGCCCCGACGAGCGGCTATTATGAAGGCGAAGCCAAAAACCGTCTCGACATGGCGGTATCCGTTACGTTGGAGTCTCATGGTCCGACGGAACGTTGGTACAGCGGCCACAATCAGGCCACAGCTTCGACATCCTACCCAGACGAACAACAGCAGCAGTGATCTCAACTTCCCCTATCGCGGTATGCTTGTCTATTTGACCGATGTTAATTTGACCGTGAACACTCCTACTCCTCTCGTAATGATCACCTGCCTGGCTCGGCTCAATCGGCCGACCTCCTGAAAAAGTTCGTTCCAGGTGAATTCAGGGTATCGAGCGACGAGGAGTTCAAAATCACACTCGGGTGAGTCATGGAGTACGGCCAGAATACGGTCGGTGATTGGTCTGGTGATGGTCATTGTCGATTCCTCCTGGCGATGGCTGCATCCGTGAAGTACGAGAATCACGCTCTCTATCGGGAGCATCATCACAGCCAGATTCTTCAGCTAATCAAGCGTCGATCTCTGGTTTGCCCACCATCCCTCGGCGCTGCGGGCGCCATAGATATAGACAACGACTTGTTTAGAACGGCCACAGGCCTGGCGCAGGATCTTTTCGTCGGGCTGGCCGATCTCGATTCAGAGGTCGATGGCTCCGGTCAAATCACGTTGCCACAGTGCTGGTTCATCTTCAGTACCTAGCTCGAGGCCGAATGACAAGGCTTCATCCGCGTGGAGCGCGAAGGCCAGCACTCAGAAGCGGATCTAAGAACGCGCACAGCTGGTGATTCTTTCAAAAAACAACACCCGGCATTGTAGGTTCGGCACGGCCTTGATCAGCCTGCGGTGTTGCGCTTGATCAGGTTGGCAAGATGAGCAAAAGGGGTGAAGGGGCGATCCGGTTCACGGCTCGACGGCGATTCGTTCGACCCGTTACCGACCTGATCGCGCTGATGCTCGTTGTCGTGACAGTAGAGGCAGAGCAACTCCCAGTTACTACCGTCCGGAGGGTTGTTATGATGGTTGTGGTCCTTGTGATGGACGGTGAGTTGACTCAGCTTTTTGCCTTCAAATTCTCGTCCGCAGTTCGCGCAGATCCAGGGGAGGATTTTCAACGCGCGTGCCCGGTAGGGCTGCTCGTCTTTGCTCCGTACCATGGGAGCCTCCATGAGAAGAGCGATTCGGTATTCGGGATAGACATATAATATACTAAGACTCTAAACCTCACTATACGGTCGTCACAAACCCTCCTTTGCCGGCTTACGGGGTCAAACCTTGGATTCCCCGCTAATCCGCTTTACCATTCGTTCACCCAAGCTTCGTCGCCAAAGAAACTGCTCCGTTGCACACTCACGCAAAAGGCATGAGGTTTCTGCCCACTTCGAGGGTAGTCCATCGAACAGTCACTCAAGCACACAGTCAGATTCAGAGGTTCCTTACATTGCCTCCTGGACTTTATCGAGTTGACCAGGATTGGATCGGCACGGTCGAGATAGCATTTTGGGGCGAGCCTTCGATCACTCGATCGCTATAGACGAGATAAATGTAGGTCTGGCGTTTCTTGTCGAAGAATCGGACAACTTGTAGGCTCTTAAAAATAAGGGATCGACTCTCGCTGAATACCTTTTCCCCTTCTTTCAGCTCACTCACAACGCGAATGGGACCGACTTGACGGCAGGCAATGGAAGCATCTGAGGTTTCCTCTGCCAATCCGACCATCCCTTTGAAGCCACCTTTTTTTGATCGACTCAGGTGACAGGTGATGCCTTCAATCTTTGGGTCGTCAAACGCCTCAACTACAATTTTATGATCTGGCCCCAGCCATTTGAATTCCGTATCGACACTCCCAATTTCCTCAGCATGCAGCGCTGAAACGATCAGCACGCAGCAAAGCAACGTAATCGCAAGTATGTTGGTCTTCATCTACCTATTCTCCTGTCATGATTCAGCTTGATCTCAGGTAACGTATAGCTTAGATAGGCTTGAACGCAAGGGGCGTGGCATCTGCCGGAGGTATTGGATTACGAGCCCTGACCTCATGCCTAAAACTTCCTTGCATTGCAAAAAACCTGATCTAGTCGCATTTCTTAAACTGTGATTGCTGACAAATTCGTATCATCTCCTGCGCCTGCTCGATCTGCGCGGCCGTCATTTGTGAGGTCAGATAGTCTCGGCGCTTCAAGGCGGCCTTCCCCTCAGTGTCAGATACCAAGGCACCGGCGATGTGATACCACATGAGTGCGCGAACTAAGTCTTTCCGGACGCCTCGTCCTCTCTCATACATCAGCGCCAGATTGTTCTGAGGACCAGCGTAGCCCTGCGCCGCCGCCTTACGAAACCACGTCAGTGCGGTCGGGTAATCCTGTCGGACACCTCGTCCTTTTTCATGCATCAAGCCCAGATGGAATTGGGCCGATGCCACTCCTTGCTCCGCCAGTGGACTGAAGAGGCGGGCCGCCTGTGTATACTCACCACGCTCATAGGCAAATTCCGCCTCCTCAAGAGAATTGGCAGCCACCACGGACCGTGAACTCGTACCTGCCGCACAGGTTAGAACCAAGAGCACTGCCAAGAAGAACCGCTGCATCGATCACCAGCCTTTCAACATAATCGTTCCACCATGGAGGTCTGAAATCTTCTTTTAGGAGGGTCTTGTTCGCAGGTCGAACCACTCACATGAAGGGCAAAGTAACCAGCAGCATGAGGTCCACGCCAGCAGCCTGAACATGATTTCTGCCACGTGCTGTCCTTGGCCAAGCTTTGTGTGGGTCATGGAGCACTGTTGAGTCTCTGTCGAATCTGAACAGATGGGCATGTGCTGTTGGCGAAGAAGCAAAAGATACAACAGATAGCGCCTGCTTGCGTGAACACGTCCATACCCTTCTTGTGATCTGCATCCATTCATGGCCATTACGGTAAGTCTACTGCAAAGTTGGAGACCAATTCATCATTCCTGAGGTGAGGGGGGAGCAGCGAGGGGGAGGGGATGAGTGCATCGGTTCATCGTGCGTCGGCCGCGTTGAGGCAAGCGCGTTGCCGCAGCATTGGGGGAGGCATCACCGCTCAGAAAGCGAGGGAGGCCTGCATCTCAATGGGATCATACCGTGGCCTCTATCTCTCTGGGATGTCACCCTTCTAACATCTCCATCCTGTCAAACTCCAAGATAAGAGTCTCCATGAGGATGCCCCCTTCCATCGCACGCAAGGGTGAGTAACAAAGACCCACCGGACGAACATTGTCGAAGCGCCAGGTCAGCACCACTGTTGACTGGTCCTCCCCCAGAAGTTCAACCTTCACGGTGCGCGGTCGAGAGGCTTTGCCCTTCCGAGCCTCATCCCACCAGGCATAGAGATCCAGAGATCCCATCACCCCTCGCTTGAGGACAAGACGATTGACAGCAATGACTTCAGCTTGTTCGATAGGCTGAGGATGTTGATCGCCCTTAGGTTGGCCAACCATAAAATCTGGAAAAATAACTTCGGCAAAGCCCGCAAGCAGAGAACGGCTGTCTCCTCGTCCAAGATCAACGAGAAAGTTCGAGTTCTTATAGGGTCGTTCACTGATGACGGCCATACTGTCTTTACTCCAAACTAAAAAGCTCGAACCTACTCCATTTCCAGGCGCTCGTAGGCTAACACCATTTCTTCCATCGCGACGTCGGTCCCTTTTGCATTGAGCGGACCGCTCGTATGCTTGACGATGCGTGCCCGTAAGAGCTTCCATGTCTGAACCACGTTGCTGTGATCTTCACTTTGTAATTGAATGGTCACCGTTCGCATGGCGTTCTGGTCGCCGTTGCGGATCTGGTCAAGCCATGTATAGAGATTCAGCGAGCCGATGATCCCTCGTTTCAGTGTGACATCGCTAACCCGGTTCAAGCCGGTCAGCTTCATCACAGTATTTTCCTTGGAGTTGCCGTTGCGGTACTCGATTACCACGGCTTCCATGCCAATGCCGCTCACCTCCTGGAAGCCCGCCTGCGGGCCTTGGGTGTCTCCGTCGCCAAGGTCGATCAGAAAATTGTACTGGCCATAAGGACGATCGCGGAAAATAGCCATACGTCTCTCCTCTCCTTTTGTATCTTCCTGCCACTGACCCTATATCTTCTTCTGCTATCAGAAGGGTTTCGCCCTGTAGCCATGATCGTGGCCTGACTCGTCCTCATTCCGGGTCCTCTCTCGTAGTTCCCTTTCGGCCTCCACACGGCGCCGCTCTGTCGCGACCATTCGATCGAGCTCTGCAATGTGCTGCTCGGCGAATGCTGTGACCACCTGTCGTTCGTCTGTCAGCCAGCGCGTCAGCGACTCTTTCTTGGCCCGCCATGCTTCCGCGAGTCCGAATTCACCGGAGACTGAGACCACGCCGGTACTATTGATGCTGCTCCGGACTTCGCTCATTTTTCGATCATCATGTGGAAATCGAGACACAATCTCTTTTAAGACGCCGTCGGTGGATGTCGAACCAAGATAATTCTGGAGCAGAGCCAGAGAGAAATCGGCCTCCGTGTCGCCGCCGGCTTTGACCAACTCACCGAGCGCGGCCGCGAACTCGGGCGTGCACGTGGGGAACGCTCTGCCGAGGAGGCTCCCTCCATGAAAGCGGAATTCCGCTCGGTCTTGAGCGAACCACACCAGTCCTTTGCTGATGGCGAGTTCAGGATCTTTTGAAAGCACGGCTTCCAGCCCTTGGAACTCAAACGGCACCAGTTCGACCTGCTCTTCGCCGCCGTCCTCAGACTTCCTTGCGAGCCAAGTTGTCATCACGTCGCTGAGTCGCTGCCGTTCCGTCTCTCTGATGCGAACAAATGCCAGCCCGGCGGTGTCCTCGTTTGCCCACTGCACATCAGCCCCATCAATCATCAGCGCCCACTCCAAGCCGGGTATTGCGATACGCAGTTCTAATGAGAGGCCAGGCAACATGAGGAGCGGGCTTTCCAGTCGGCACCCACCCCTTGAGAGATCGAGGACGGTACCAGTTCCTTCGGGCTGCGCTGAGCCCGATACCATGGCGGGAAATTGCACACAAACTCGTGGGGCAGTCCGCTGTTCCTCTACCTTGAGATCCATGACTAGTCGACGCTCCGCTTTCCCATCAATGGTCTCGATCACTTTCCCATCAAAAAGAAACAGGGGAGAGGGTTCTTGTTCTTGTAGCCTGATTGATCCAGTATGTGTTGTTTGTTCAGGGACGCATTATCCCGCGTAGAGATGTTCATCGGCAACAGCCCTTCGAGCGGAGCAATTCTCATGAAGGATCGACTCCCGCCTGTGGCGCGTTGAGCGGAACCATTTGAAAGATTGATTAATCAGGTGGGACGTACCGACGTTCCCTGATAGCAGGGCTGAAAGCAATGCGCCCTTAACCGTTCAGGCTTCGATGCCTGTGCTGCAAGCTGCTTGCAAGTTTCAGGGGCAAGAAGAGTGAGAACCTATGGAACCGTCCCGGGCTGCACAACCGGGGCAGTCCCTAGGTTGTCATAGAAGGGCCATTGAATTACCTGACCCTCTCTATGGCTATTGACCCTTCTTGTAGACGAAGAAAGCCGCACCCACTAACCCGAGAATCACTCCACCGAATATCAGCCAATTGGTGTCCATTCCGTGCCTCTTTCATTGTTTCCAATAGGGCAACCATACAGGAGAAAGATGAAGAACGAATGAGAACTCGGTGAAGAACCTTTCATGAAGTAGAAGGAGAGCGAGTGGTGA
Source organism: uncultured Nitrospira sp. (assembly GCA_902500755.1). Taxonomy (GTDB): domain Bacteria; phylum Nitrospirota; class Nitrospiria; order Nitrospirales; family Nitrospiraceae; genus Nitrospira_D. The sequence goes on along the minus strand of CABVRV010000002.1, from coordinate 6,212 downwards.
ATCATGTGCTGGTCAATGATTATAGAGGGCACGGGGATGTTTTAGCTGGCTGTGTATGCCAGGTGTGAGGGAATCTCAAGCTGCCCGGATGAGTGGAATCCCCACGCGGTGGCAAGGGCTTGGCAGGTCAGGTTCTGAACAGTCTGGTCGTTGCGCTCGACGCAGTCTGGTAATGGGTGTTACCCTGCAGGACCTTCCTTCCGCGTTATTCCGAAAGGCCATGTACATCGACGTGTGAGGGGCATCCTTCCAGAAGAAGTAGAACGGAGCGGAGGGACGCGAGTGTGATGGCTAAGCTGATCTAATGTCGTCTCACGGTCTGGGATTATAACTAACACGAAGGGCGGTAGCGGTGAGTGAGATGGTAGGGGAGGCTTGGTTTGTTGGGTTCGTGAGCCAAGAGGTTGATGGCATCTGCAGGTTTGCGCGGAGCGCAATATAACACCTGCGTTCTGATGCACGGTTCGAGATCTGACCTTCAATCATGGGGGCGGTCCGCTGATCCTCTACCTTCAGATCCATGACTGATCAATGCTCCGCCTTCCTATCAATGGTACCGATCACTTCTCTCTCAGAAAGAAGAGAGGATTCTTGTTCTTGTAGCCTGATTGATCCAGTGTGTGCTGACATTCAGGGACACATTATTCCAAGTGGGTATGTCAATCGACCAGAACCCTTCGAGATGAGTTAGATTGCATGACCTAAAGGCGGGTGGTTAGAGGTGGGCTCCGTGAAAATCCATAGACCCTCGTTCATCTAAGAGATAAAAATCTCGTTTGACTAGCCAGTTTTCTCAGCAGGCTGGTCTCAGGGCGCACACGGCTGACAACTCGGTCTGCTAGGAAACGATGGGAACGCGTAGAGCTATTATCCTATGGGAGCTTATATAGCCCGCGATTCTCCACCTCCTTGAGACCAGTAGCAGTCACAAAGAACTTACCCTGAGAATCGACGTGGACAAAGGATTTGCCATCTATTAAACGATTGAGTGTTTGACTGAGATTACTTCTCATTTTAGGTCGCACCCAATTGGAGAGTTCCGCTAAGGTTGCACCCAACGATCCTCTCTGATAGAGAAGAAGAAGGCAGTAGTCACCAGCCAGGAGGCCTGGATTTAAGACCTTCAAGAATCCATTGAAATCCTGAACTGCCGGTGCCTGGCGACTGACGAGGTTCTGGACTATAGACTGTGCTTCATCAGCCTTCACGGAGTGGTGCAGACGTACCAGCTCAGCGAGAACCCAATCCAAAACAGATATAACAAGCGTTGCGTCCTGTAAATTCGGGTCAATTCCGTCGGCCAGATGAGCAGCGTCTCGGTTATTCCGAACATCATATACAACGCGCAACGCCCTAGGAATGTGAAGACGGAGTGAATCTGGATAAGAACCCGATTGCAGATTCGCGAGGTCAAGAATTGTACGGTCTGTATCGAGCTTCTTGTTGAGGGGAGTGAACTTACTAGTGGTCTGGTATTGAAGAATACGAAATGCAGCTTCGGAGAATCGTCCACCTTCAACGGCACTTAATCGAAGACCACCAAGATAAAACTCTTTCTTCGTTTCGACGTATGCCGCGAGCAATTCATCTACAAGTAACGTAGGTAGTTGTTTGGCTAGCCCGTCCCGTATTTGCTGAAGCACCTTTAGTTCCCTGCCTTAGCTTTGGACTTCTTCCCTTTTCTTTTCTTCCTTCGCCCGGAGTGTTTGTGATCCTCAATAGCTTGCTTCACTTTCTCTCTATCGGGTAGGGCGTCCACGACCGCTTCTCCCCTTGAAGTAATTTGTTGTTGCCCTTTTCCTGCAGAAGACAGGTATTGTGATCGAACAGAGTTACTCACGAAGACCGCGGGGTTCGACAGGTTTGGTTGTCCGGCAAGACTATTCATCGTCGTAATATCTCGGGTCTTAAATGTGGGTGTATTCATATAATGAGTGAGATAGTACGCCAGACATGCAACTCTCTCTTGGAAGTCGCCAGGTTTCTTCTGGCTCATAAATGTTTTTGCATGCTCTCGACTGCCAGGTTCACCTTTTAGCGTTAAAGCGTGTGCTCCTGAAGCCGTCGATGCTCCAGCTAATGGCCCTCCTCCTGTTGGTGGCCGCTCTGCAGGTATTAAATTTAGCTTTTGGGGTAACCACGCAAGTACTCGCCTTTGTTCATCAGGCTTCAGATTAACGAGAGCCTTAAAAGTCGAATCCATGGCCTTAATTTCGTTACTGGGGTTGTCTGTCTGCTCTGCCTTGCCAGAAGCCATAATGGGACTCCTTGATGGTGGCCGATGTCGGAGGCCTTGCATCTTAATGAAATCTATCGATAGTTGAAAAGAGTCAATTATACCTAGTATTGATATTTATGATTTGTCAAGATTTACAACGTTTTAGGATTACTATGAGTTTACTAAATGAAGGCGGAAGAAGAGGGGTCGAGAGTCTGTATACTACGAACGTCACCATCGCGGCAGTGATGGAGACGGTGCTTCATCCATGATGAGGGGGGGTCCCTCGAATTCGGCGTGCAGCCGCAAGCTTCAAACCGCGGCAAGTGGCGTCGATCAAGAGTCGTCGTCGTGAGTAAAGTCAGGGTCAGGTCTTGTTCCGTGCGCTGCCCATCATGCTCTGATCACCGACCAGCTCTGGTGGCCATGGCGAAATGACAGAAATAATGATCGAGAGACGCTAAATCACTGCCGTAAGTTGTTCTGCCGAACATCGCGTTGCACAGCACTTCCCGCGCACCGGTCAGTTCCTTGAGGCAGCGTTTCCATCGCTCGTCCGCAATCGGCAGGTCCAGAAGTTTCACGGCTCGGTCGAAAGCCTGTTCGCAGCGGTGTTGATCCTTCCCCCCCCACGCCACATCGCTGCCGACATTGGCCAGTTGTTCCATGCGAGAGTGTGTGCCATCGTTCAGCAGCCAGTTGTTCATGAAAGGGTGGAATGCTATTAACCCTGCACTGATCGATTGACGATGACCGTTCACGGCGGTGCAGATCTCAGCCCGTTCGACGTACCGGGAACGGTGTATCTCGGTGTCAGGACGAGACAAAAAGTTATGAAGTGACCCGGCCGGCTCTCAGGTTGGCGGGTATGGCGATATCCATTTTGGCAGGACGCGGCACGTTTCTCCGATTCATCATCTCGACGAAAGTCGCCTGGTCGATCGAGAGGTTGAGGCGTTCGTTGAATCGCTTTTCCTCGCCGATCGTGGAGGAAATCCGGCCCTGATAATCATGTCCGGGGTAGACGATCGTGTCGTCCGGCAGCGCGAACAGTTTCTTGCGAACGGAGTCGAACAGTTTCTCCGGCGAGCCGCCCTGGAAATCGGTCCGGCCGTTGGCGCGGATGAACAACGCATCGCCCGTGAAGACGGCACCAGGGAGCAGGTAGCTCGTGCAGCCATTCGTATGTCCGGGGGTTGCGAGCGCGGTCAGTGACGTCTCACCAAGCCGCAGCGCCTCGCCCTCGAATAGGAACAGATCCGCGCCGGTGACCTCGCCCTTGGCGCCGCCGCCGTATACGATCTGTGCGCCGCTTCGATCTTTAATGGCTGAGGCACCGGTGATGTGATCGGCGTGGATATGCGTTTCGATGGCAAAGCAGAGAATCAGCCCAAGCTCGTTGATAAGTCGAAGATCGCGCTCGACGTTCTCGATGACGGCATCGATGATAGCGGCCTGCTTGGACTCGCGATCGGCGACGATGTAACTGCGGCTTTCCGCCCGGTCGTCCACGTCCTGAATTTCGTTGACGTCCAAGAGCACGGTGATGCTGTAGGTGGTGCCGATTGCCACAGGGTATATCCGGAAAATCTGTTGCGAAGCGAGCCAGGAAGCGCGGCCATTGTAACGTGTCCTGCCCCGGTTTGGTCTATTGTGGCATCAGGGGAGGGCGATTCAGAAGCGGTCTATCCGGTGTGCGGATATTCCGAGACTATTTCATCCGTCTACTACATGAGTGATTCATCTGAGATTCAAATACCCTTCGCCTTGACTTAACAGCATTTCCGAAGCTAATCTGCGCCACTTTTCACCTCTGCTGGCACAGCAATAGAGTTTCTTTTTCGTTGTATTGTCCTACATGCTAATGAAATCACGTTCATTCAGACATTCAAGATGATGAACATGTTCATATGGGCGATTGCCCTTCTCCTGGTCGTACTGCTGATTGGACTAGTACTGTATTTGCTATTTCCCCGCACCTATCAGTCTGCCGATTCTGTCGCCAATTCCTATGATGATTGGACGAATGACGGCATTCTCGAGTTCTACTGGGGCGAGCATATTCATTTGGGACACTATGGCTCTCCACCTCGCAAAAAGGATTTTCTTAAAGCCAAGTCAGACTTTGTGCATGAAATGGTGCAGTGGGGTGGGTTAGATAAGCTTCCTTCCGGTACGACGGTGTTAGATGTGGGCTGTGGCATCGGCGGCAGCAGTCGCATTCTGGCGAGGGAGTATGGCTGTGCTGTCACAGGAATCACTATCAGCCCTCAGCAAGTCAGACGGGCTCAAGAGCTAACTGCCCCAGAAGTGAATGCCCGCTTTCAGGTCGATGATGCGCTGGCACTGTCGTTCCCCGATGCCAGTTTTGATGTGGTCTGGTCGGTCGAGGCCGGACCGCATATGCCGGATAAAGCACAATTTGCTCGAGAGCTCATGCGCGTTCTGAAACCGGGTGGAATTCTGGTCGTGGCCGATTGGAATCAGCGGGACGATCGCCGGGTTCCGCTCAATGTTTGGGAAAAGCCAGTGATGCGGCAACTGCTGGATCAGTGGTCTCACCCAGCATTTTCCAGTATTGAAGGGTTTTCAGAATTACTGGCGTCGACCGGACTGGTGGCGGGTGACGTCACCACGGCCGATTGGACTGCGGAAACGTTACCCTCATGGATCGATTCGATCTGGCAGGGCATTATGCGCCCAGAAGGGATTATTCAGTTTGGCGTGATCGGGTTCATGAAATCATTGCGGGAAGTGCCCACGTTCCTGCTCATGCGGCTGGCATTTGGGGCAGGGCTGTGTCGCTTTGGCATGTTTCGGGCCGTGCGTGCCGATGTCCCTACGAGTGTGATGTTGTCTAGGCAGATGGATGACAGGCTTGTACGATCCTGAGTGCCTGGGGTGCTTGAGCTCCCTGGCCGGTACCAATGCCAGAGCGAAGTACCCTCTCGTATTTTCTTTCCTCCTATTCCTGGTTACCTGCTCTAGGAGTTCTGCTAGGAGCCTTGATGGCAAATCAGTGTTTGACTGAAGCAAGCGTTTCCGAAAGGTTGCTGGACTTGAACGGAGATGAAGGACCATCGCCAGCTGGTGCAGATCCGGATGTTCCTGTTTGCCGAAGCGGCGGCATTTGCCATCGCTGCCATCATTCATGCCGGTTTGCCGGCTGAAGAGGATGGGCATCGCGACGCGATCATCTTCGAAAGTGTGCTGGCAGGCATCTTGGTTCTCGGATATTCTCTGACCCTGTACAATCGCTCCTGGACGAGGCAAATCGGTATCGTGTTTCAGGGGATCGCTCTGCTTGGAACGGTGGTCGGCCGCTTCAGTATTATTGCAGGTGCCGGTCCCACGATAGTCTTCGATCTCGTCTTTTACCGCGCGATCACCGCGATCCTACTCTGGGGCTTGATCGTGACGATCCTTGCACCGACCTTCAATGTCCTGAGTTTTACGTGTCGAGAGGAAGGGGCCAAAGTCCCCGATTAGTCGAAGATTCGGCAGGCAGCAATGAATCTTTCACCCGCCGGACCTTGATTTTTTCAGCGTGTTTTTCCGCCTGAATTGAAAATTGGGGTCGACTCCTGTCTTGTGCATCCCCTGTCATACGCCGTTCACCGACCAACTCGGGCGGCCATGGCGAAGTGAAAGAAATAACAATCGAGAGACGCTAAATCACTGCCGTAAGTTGTTCCGCCAAACATGGCGTCGCACAGCAATTCACGTGCGCGGGTCAGTTCTTTTCGCCGGCCTTTCCACCGCTCGTCAGCAATCGTCAAATCCAATAATTCCAGAGTGTGATCGAAGGCCTGTTCGCAACGTTTCTGGTTCTTGACATACCATCGAGCGGCGCGTGCGACATCGCTTCCGACATTGGTCAGTTGTTCTATAAGCGGGAGGGAATGCCATCGTCCAGAAGCGAGTTGCTGGTGCATGGGTGGATCTGTGGGCGTGGCGCAATGCGTTATTTCGACATCCAGTGATCACCCCGACG
>CABVRV010000001.1:61903-113762 GCA_902500755.1 uncultured Nitrospira sp. | reverse complement strand
CCAATGTATTAACTTTCCCACCACCTGCGACTCGATCCTCCGGCGCACCGACCCTTTACAGCTCTTACACGATCTACAACAGGCCGAAGGAGTTTGGAATCATGCAGCCGGGGAAGTTGAAGGTTACTCATGGCAATTGGACTACCCCTGCGGGGGGAGGTATCAGCGGCACGGTCTTTGATGATCGGTTCTTCGGATTCTATGCGCATGGTACCGGAACCATCGCATTCTTGCGCCTTCGGAATGGGCAAAATGGGCCACAGGGGCAGGTATACATTGGTAAACAGGACAACCACATCGTGGGGCATGGCATGCTGATGAAAGGAACATTCTATCCGCTAACTGAAGAGATGGGAGCGAATGAGTCACGCTTGACATATGATTGGATTGCAGTTGTGTCTGGATGCGAAGGTCCCTGGGTTTTACGCGAACGTCCGTTTATATGTCCGGAACCGTGGGGAGATCCAAATACGAGGGGAAGTGGCGTGCGGTAAGTCTGCCGGGAGTTCATAAGTTAACACTCATGACCTAATAGTGACGGTTATCGCGAGCCATCGCAGGGTCGGTTCTTGACTTTGCACTGCTCTGCCAAACACCTGAGCATAGAGTTCAGAGCTGCTCCCGTCTTTTTGTTTGGCAGGGCACCGTGAGGCCGCACTACGCAGCACGACGCTTCTTGCCCCGTCCGCTTGAGCGTGCAGTCAGCCGTGATCACTTTTCGATGAAGCGGCCTGCCACAAACTTATGCAATACGCTGGCAATCAGTGTTTGATAAGGAATGCCTTCTTCTGCGGCACGCGCCTGGATTTCAGAAAGGTCGGGTGTGGAGAGTCTGATATTGACCCGCTTGTTTTTGCTGAGCGTCGCACGCGCGTACTCGCGATACCGACGCAACGAGGCCTCGGACGTCACCGTCGATTTCAACTTCCCGGCTTTGAACGCCGATAGCACTTGCTTCTCATAGAGATCAAGAGCCTTCATGGTTTTCCTCTCAGTCCATACTTGCGGGTTGCCTTGCGACTGGGAATAATCGTCTTCGGAAACACGTACTCCACTTCCTCTATGTGGGGCACGAGATACACATAGGAACTCATGGCCACGACAAAGACACCTTGGTTTGGATAACGAGTGGAATTGGGATGTTCCACAATGTCCAAATAAGCCGCCAGTCTCAATGGCCAAGACGACATCCTCAAAAGAAACGCCCCGACCTGTTTTCAGTTGTTCATTCTTTCGGGGATCCCATCGGAACACTTTCACCCCGAAAGTATAGGCAAGTCGGTGCCGTTTGTCATCGCACGACGGCATGGGATATCACTGCGCTAGCATCTCAATGTCCATTCCAAAGAACCGGTCACAGCTGAGGACGAACTAGGCTGCCTCGCCATCCCATGCGGGGCCATCCCCGCATGGGATGATGGGCACCACGTCCCCGCATCATTCTATGGTGCAGTCCAATTCCCGAACCTCTGAACTTTCCTCACAACTTTCTAACTTTCACACTTCTCCTCGGCCGGCACTCTCGTTGCTCAAGCACTAAACCAACTGGCCACGGGCACCAAGGCTGAAAAGGAGGTGATGAACGCGTCAACGCCCTGATGCCTGTGAGTTTGTCGTCTGAAACTTTAAGACTTTCTAACTTCCACACTTTTGTCACGAGGAGGATTTCGCCATGTCACAGGGTTCGTCGCACGTGTCGTCAGGAAACATTACCCCCACGGTCATGGGGCCACAGAAAGAGACGAAAGAGGGCATTATCCTAGCCGGAGTCGTCCTCTTCATCGGAGGATTGCTCGCCGCGTGGTTCTATAGTCAAACCGACAGCCAGGGGAAGGCCACGGGGAATATCGAGCAGGCCAACGTCACGGATCTCCTCAAGAAGACCGCAGCTGTGAACCAAGCCGTGGCCTCAACAAGCCACGCCGCTCAGGTCACACCCGCTGCCATGTCGATTCCGGACATTCTCCATACCGATATTTACTTCGAGGTCGGCCGGAAGGGGCTGACTGATGAAGGAAAGGCCCAGCTCTCGGCTCAAGCCGCCATGTTGAACCGGCATGAGGAGTATGGCGTCCTCATCCAGGGCTATACCGACCAGCAGGGATCGGCCAGCTACAACAAGCAACTCGGCATGAAGCGAGCGGAAGCTGCGAAGGCTGAACTGGTCACTGCTGGAATGGCCGAAAACCGGATTAAGACTGTGAGCTTGGGCGAAGAGGGTGTCTTGTGCGTCGATGGCAGCGATGTCTGCCGACACATGAATCGTCGGGTGCATCTGGAGGTCCGGAAAATCGGCCAGGAGCACATGATGCTTCCTCCAGCCCCTGTCACGACCTCCGAGCCTTCGGATTCCCCCATCGACTCGTCACCGACCACTGAGGATGGCGGTTCGGCGACCGAGAGTATTTCTCCTCTCCCGTCTGATCTAACAACCACGTTGGAATCAGTCAGCGGGAGTTAATGCACTTATGCTAGTACTTCCAGACCCCGGATGGGGATGATGCCCATCCGGGGTCTGGATGGCATGGAGATCTCTTTCTGCATCACTCGCTCACTCAAACGAAGACACGGCTTTTTCATGTCATGAGAGATTCTATGACAAGCGAGTAGCCCAACTCTTGAACGGCCACAAGAGGAACCGCAGAACCTTGCTTTCTCCCTACACAATACCCGCCTATGACTAAGATCCGCCGTTCGGCTCTGGCCTTGAGACGGTAGTCCTTAGAGCTTTTTCGCGATTCGGTGGAGCCGTCTTTTCTTCTTGGTACCCCTTGACAGATATGGAACCCGCTCCTGACGCTACGAGCAGTCATCCACAGATAAGTCTTGAACCTGTGGATAGCAATCCAAATGGTGGCAATAACGAGGGCTCGCGCGGAAGCCAATGAGTCATGTCAAGGTATATTTCTAGGAATATGCAGAAGTGTAAAGAATTCGTGCTCATCTCACTATTACTTGTGGGCAGAACTCGGCGGGGCGGATGCCTAGAAAATAGGCACTTTGCTGAATAGACAGGCCATTCGAGCCATATTTCCTGAATAAAGAGGCTTATTCACAGGCTTATACACAGAAGATGTGGAATGAATATTTTCATGCCACCCGTCACCGATAGGATGATTTCTGCCTACCCTCCGAGATTCTAAGCTACTGAACGATGGAAACTGTCTCAACAGGGTTGAATGTTCAGGAGGGATACATCTTTAGGACACCAGGAGAGTTCGATAGTTTGCCTCTTCAACGATCCTGACGGGCTGGCTTTGTGGATTTCCATTTCCAGGGTGGGGTGGGATTGGGTTCCGACCACAGCCCTTTACCGGAGGCTCTGGCCAGCTCTTCCATATCTTTCAGCGTCTGATCACTTGCCTGTCTCGGTTGCACCCAGGCTAGTCCTTCTTTGACCAGCTCATGCGCGATCAACCGCCCGTCTTGCAGGATGATCTCGGCGGTTATGCGGCCTTGTCGATCCTGGGTCAAATTCCGCACTACCACATCCCGGTTGCCGATATAGGCGGCGGTCGCGTGCTTCGCCTGTTTTCCGTGGGGCTGTTTCAATTCAGGGCAATCGACCTCGGCCAGGTAAACCATATCCTTCCGCCCTTGATGATGAATCGTGAGCCGATCCCCTTCATGCACAGCGATGACTCGTGCGACGAACTCCGGTCCGGCAACTGCCGGGACCGGCAGTGCGAGTATCAGGCCCAAGCAAAGATGAGACATCTTCATGACTCCCTATGCTACCCATCTTGGATCATCTCGCCAATTATTTCTCGATTTGACGCATGGGTTGGAGACGGATTTCGTGTGGTGTGAACCCTCTTGACCACCCTCTTCGTGGGGCGTAGAGTGAAATCTTGAAGCCGCCTCAGCTTGGCAGGAGGTGGTAGCCATGGTCATGGTTCGCATACGCAACCGACTCGATCGACATGGCACCTACGGCCTTCTCTCCAGCTCGTTTCTCCCCAGTCATTGTGCTCCATTGTCCTCAATTGCTCTCCTCGGGCCTGTGAGCCCGACGACTTCCTATCACTGTTGCATATCGCCACGCGCACGATCGACCACGTGGCAAGGAGGTGGGCATGTCATACCGCTATAACACGACCGATATCGTCGTGGGCGTCGGAATGTGCGCAATTCTTTTTGGTGGGCTCCTGTTTTTCCTTGCTGCCAATGGGACCTATCAGACGGTCTTGCCACAGGCCATTGCCTCGGAACAGTCGGCCGGCATCGATCAAGGAATGCGCCTGCTGCAGCCGGCCATCGGACAAGCGATCCTCGATCAAGCGCTCTTGGAGCGCCAGACCAATCTGACCGTCGCTCAATCGGTCTCTGAATGGAATCGCGCAACGCTTGCCTATCACGAATGGCGATCAGGTTCACGCGGCCTGCTCGGAGCAGTCCTCAACCAGGCAATAGCCGTCCCAGCCAATCATCTGGCTCGCGTCCAGGGTGTCATGGGCAGGGCCATCGTCAACTTCACAAAGCGCGGCGTTCGAAACGGCCTCTTGTCGGTGGATCGGGATGGCACACTGTACAACATGAGGATGATCGGCGCGATTGAAGCTCAAGGGCAGCGCCTGCACGACGCATTCGCCACTACCTGGCAAGCCACGATCGGACGTCGCATCGTCGAAGCTGCCCAGCACGACTGGCTGCAGGCAGGAACCCTTCAGGAACGACTCGGTTGGGCTCTGGTGCAGGTGGTCCAGGCACAAATGAGCGCCGCAGCAGGACGAGCCGTGCAACAAGAACAGATGGCCAGCTTGATTGTTGCCGCCGTGCGCAGCGAGATGGCGACAGCCCCCACGACCCTGCCGACTGTCCTGGCACGCCCTGAGCATATCGCAGGAGCCTCGACAGAACAGGCAACGTGGCCAGAGATGTCGATGGGATATCTGCTTCTGGCCGGGCTGATGTTGTCAATGGTTTTTCTCGGAGGACTCACGCTGGCGGCACAAAATCGAGAAGCAAAGGCTTATGCTCAAATGAAACGCGATGCAGATCGATGGGTGTATCGCATGGCCGCCTAATGCGAACGTTTGTCGGCGGGCCTGTGCCTCGCAATACCATCAGATCTGTGCGGCACAGGCTCGGATACCAGTGAGGTCAATCGCATGCGAGGAGGGAATCATACGTCCAGCCACCGACAGGACCATACAGCCCATCGGATCTCTCACGGAGTTCAACCGAGTTCCATCCGACTGCTCATTGTCGAAGCTCAACGACTGTTTCGGCAGGGCCTACGGCTGCTGTTGGAACGGGAACCGGATGTCGCCGGTGTGACAGAGGCAACGGATGGGCGCGAAGCATACAGGCTCGTGATTGAACACAAACCCGATATTGTTCTCCTGGACGTCGACCTGCCAAACCTTGATGTCGAATCACTCACCCGACTCATCCATCAGCACGTACCTGATACCCGAGTGCTGCTGTTGGCCCGGTACGAGGAAGACATCCGAATCGTCGCCGCGATGCAGGCGGGAGCGTTCGGCTACATTCTAAAGGACACCGACCAGGCAGACTTCTTGCGCATCATCCGTGCTACGGATCGAGGAAAACATGTCCTGACACCAATCATACCGGACCAGTGCCTTCGAACCGTTCCCGGAGCAGGACGGCCGCCCTCTGAGGATTACCCCACGCTGCCTTCAACCCTGACAGATCGAGAACGAGAAATACTGGCGTGCGCAGCCGCTGGTCGGAGCAACAAGGAAGTTGCCGATCAATTGTGCGTTTCAGTGGAGACAGTCAAAACACATCTCCATCATATTTATCAAAAACTCTCCGTCAGTGGGCGCGTCGAGGCTATTTTGACATACCTCAAGGCTCATTGATCCGTCCTGTGCTTACCGATCCCCTCATCCATTCGGTGTAGCTGCAAATTCAATCTTCTCAGCGATGGCAGACACGATAGCCTTGACCGTGAAACTTCTTCAATACCATCCGCCGACAGAAGGAGGTGAGCAGCCATGCTGCGAAATCCATGTGATGGATGAAATCAAGGAAAGCAGAAGGTTAGCCTACTTGTCATGACTGCCTTCCCAATCCACTCGAATGTTCATGCATTCGCTATCGAGACGAAGGTATGGTAGGCTTGGCACGTCGATCACTTCTGCCTTCTTCTTCGCGCCTCCTTCCCTCATGACTCCTGCGCGAACAGTGCCCTGATCGAGAATGCAGAATCCGCTGTCTCTCACCGGATGATCGGTGATCATGACTTCATGTGAATGAAGACCGGGGCAACACTAAACGCCACGCTCGCTCTCCTCCGCGCTTGATATCGCGCTGGTGAAGTGAAAGGAGTTCAGATGAGTCGGTTAAATCTCGAACCGCTGATGACGTTTTCTGATGGTTCCTACCTCGCGATCAGCACCGAATGCTCAAAGGAAGGAGAGTTCTCTTGTGCGGTCTACAGTGTCCTTGAAACCGGTGACCACACGGCCTTCCGCAACATTACGAACCACCTCGTGTCAGCCTCTACCTGTTTGACGGCACAAGAGCAAGCCTACAGTTGTGCTGCACGGCTCTACCCACATGCGGGCGAGTCCCTGAAGAAACCTCCCTACTTGATCTGGCATGGGCCGCAAGCAGCAAGGTGAGGGCCCGGGTAGCTATTCCCTTGCATACCTGATAGGATGTTCATGTTTCACTGCGGAGGGCCTCGCATGAAACACACATTTCCATGGCCTGCCACCGATGTTGTTCCTACCGAGAATCTGATCGGAAGCTTGACCTGAGTCGTTCATACACTACGTCTTTGGCCCTCTCCTTCCACTCTGAAATCTTTCTCGTGTTTTGGACAATGTCATTTTAGAAGGAGGAACCCCCATGGGTTCAAAACTGTATGTCGGCGGATTACCCTATTCAGCAACCGAATCCCAACTCACCAGCCTGTTCGCGGAACACGGCACGGTAGAGTCGGCCCGCGTGATTGCGGACAAATTCACAGGCCAATCCAGAGGATTCGGCTTTGTTGAAATGTCCACCGACGAGGAAGCCAAGGCTGCCATCACTGCCTTGAACGGGTCACAAATGGATGGGCGATCGCTGACCGTCAACGAGGCAAAGCCGATGGAGCCTCGTTCGGGAGGGGGCGGCGGTGGCTCACGATTCGGCGGTGGTGGTAATCGCAATCGCTACTAACCACGCACCGTATTCTTTCTGATGATCAAAGGGGCGCTTCCTTCGAAGCGCCCCTTTGATTTCCACAGACAGGGACCTGTTTTTACACACCGCTTTCGCAAGTACGCCTTCGCTCATGCCCATGTGCGATGCGCTTCACTCACCTGCTCGCCACCCTCGGCTTTGGTAATGAGCCATTTCACCTCATCGGGAATGGCGACAACCTTGAGCGCAGCCGCATGGCCATTTGCGGCTTCCTGAAGCTCTTCAACCACACGAACCAAGGTTTGATCGTCTCATGGCTTACGCAGAACTCATCGTAACTCTTTTTGATGATGATTTTTCTCACGTCGTCTTCTCCATGATTGATTCGCCGTTTCGACCGTATGACAAGTTTGATCATCCAGGCTGATTCATTGGAGCCGGCCATTCCCGCTACAGCGCTGGCTCAGAGTCCTTATAACCAACATAGTTTCCCGTCCAGTGTGAATATCGCCGATTGGCCCAGGTGGAGACCTCACTTTTCTGAGATTCGCCATACCGTTTTTGGAGAACGAGTTCAAATCTATCCAGACCTCCTCGAATCTCGACAAGATCCTCCTCGGTAATCTTGTCCCACTTCGCTTTGAGAGGGGCTTTGAGTTGTTCCCAGAATTGACCGAATTGTTCCTGATTCATCTTGCACTCCTTTGGTAACAGGTGGGAGTCTCCCAACCCGAGGCGTCTCCCATGACGGCAAGCTCAGCGTCGAGGTTCGTGATGAAGACTCTGGCGTCGAAGCGGTTGAGACCGAGGAATCAGACGCGCAAGAACAGAAGGGAGGGAACAGATGCGCGAAGCGCGAAGGATGAGAGGGTCGCATGGCTCAGTACGTCATAGTAGCAGCGTATAGGCCTGCGCTCAGCAAGTCAATCGAGATCATCAGAAGGGTTTTCCTTCATTCCATCGGCAACCTGGCGTCTATTTGCCCTCAGTCGCAATCTAGGAGTGCTTGTGGTACACTACAGAGGTGTAAAACTTCTGATCCTCGCGCTCTCCCTGCTCGTTCCGTTCTTGCGCGATTGAATCGATCAGTGAGCAGTGACTCTGTCCCTAACAGGTTGGTTCATCATCAATCGACATTTTGTGCGATTGGTATTAAAGGCCGACCAGGCCACGATAGGCTAAATCACAGCGGTTTCTAGGATGCGAAGGAGGGAGATGGTGCGATGAGTTGCTACCCTGGGAGTACACATTCATGAGTACCGGTAAATCGACCCGAGCGGCTTCATTAGAGCATTGGGTCCGGATCCCAAACGGCATAAAAGTACGGCATCGTTCTGAAGCCTATGATGGTATCATTGATGGTTTGACCGAGATCGTATCAGGTCCAGATCGCAACCCGGACGGAAAAACTCAGTATCGCGTCAATGTGGGCGATAGTACCAGGTTACTCGTATCGGAAGACCACCTCAATATCCTGCTTGACAACAAGAACTTGGTGTTGGTCGGTCGGGAATCTGAGCTGTACCGCCAATCCGTCACCAATCGCCTCCGGGCAGTGTTCCCAGAAGATCGGTTCGTCTCCGTTACGAACAAAGGTTCAGCCACGGCAGACAAGTAGAAGTCAGCAACAGCCGGACCTCCTGCTGCACGTGTCATGAGCTTGAACATTTTTGAAAGGAAGCAGCGATGAAGTCATCCTGGGGAACCAAGGCGATACACCGACGAAAGCGAGCGTTACTACGGACCAAGGTCCGATGGGATGTCCTTGGGCTCCAAGATCCGGCTCACACGACTTCGAGCTTGACGATCGAAGACCTGCGCCGACAAATCATCTCAGCCTCGAGTGAGGGACTGAGCCCTGACACGGTTTCCCGTTCGCATCCAAAGGACACGCACCCTCAACCACGTTCCAAGTCATCAGCCTCAAGCAGAAAGCTGGGTGCCGGCTCGAAGTAGGCCTTAATACACGAACGCGTCGCACCCACAAGGAGGACACCATCGGAGGACCAGGCAAAGTCACTCTCGCAAAACGAGAGCGCGAAAAAGCACGGCAGCAGAAGCAGCGTGAGAAAGAAGCACGCCGGGCCGAGCGGAAGGCTCTCAAGCCGGACAGATCCACCCATGAAGGTGAAGATCCTGATCTCGCCGGTTTGCAATGGGGACCCCAAGCTCCGCTTTATTAGTAGGCCGCAATATCTCGCGATGATAATACCAGACCTTTTCGTCGGTAAGGAGAAGCTATGGATGTCAACACTCTGACCTTTGCATTCGTAATTGTGGCGCTTGGAATTGGTGGTGTAATCGTGTACCTCAAGGGAAGATAGCGCCTACGGTTTGAGCCCGCTTATATGTGATTCCTCCCTTCCCGATTGAGGTCATCAGACCAGTGGGGCGTAGCTGTGGGAATCAGTAGCTCGACACTGAGACGCACAACCCTCACAAAACTCACATCACCTGAACACCAGAACCTCTGAAGCTCTGTGTCCGCGCCCAGTATCTGAATTGTCATCATGCCGTGAACGCCGCCGCCATAAAGCGTTAGGATTTTCTTCGGTTCCTTGTCGTTTCCATAGGTTGTCGCGCAATCGCAATTCGAACGGACATGATGACGCCTTTGCACTTCGTTCTTGTTTTCCGTGACCTGCAGCTCCTCGCTATACTGCCTCTATCTCCTTGAATTGATGATCACGGTAGGCCGCCAATGCGGAAGCAAGGGAGGTTTTCAACTCCAGGCGCTTGGGCTTGCCGGTCGAGGTATAGAGTACCTCTTGTCCAAAGTGAATGACCTTGGGACATTTCGAGAACGGGAGCCGTTGACGGCAGTGAGCGATTAATTCAGCTTCCGTGGGCGGAGCAACTCCGTCTCGTAGCACCACATAGGCGGCAATCTCCTCCCCATAGTAACGGTGCTCGAACGAAACAGCCATTGCAAATCGTACGTGAAGATGGCTCCTCAACACCTCGTCGATTTCCAGCGGAGCAATATTGACACCGCCTCGAATAATCAATTCCTTCAGACGACCCGAAATGAAGAAAAATGGTCGCCCCTGCGTATCCCGGACATAGAACCCCTCGTCTCCTGAGCGGAACCAGCCCCATTGGAACGCCGCCTCGTTGGCATCGTCTCGCTTGAAGTAGCCGGCACACACGGTCCCGCCACGGATGCAAATTTCTCCTCTCGCCATTTCCGGCAACAGTTGCCCATCTCCGTCTAGAATTGCCATCTCGTTATGTCGCAGGGGGATTCCGATCGAGGGAAATTCGTAGTTTCCAATCCAGTGGCGATGTTCATCGCGTGACAGGTCATTCGGCAGAAAACAGGAATAACAGGTCGTTTCGGACAAGCCGTAGCCATGGCGAATCGGAAAGCCGAATCGGTCCTCGAACCGTATCGCGGTGTCTTTGAGCAAGGGACCAGCACCGCAGATGAATCCGCCAAATCTATCTAGCTTGTAGGCAGCCAAATCTTCGTTCGCGTCGAGGAGAAATTCGAGCAGGGTCGGGACGACGCTGACACAGGTCACTCGCTCTTCGTGTAGCCTCCGCCAGAATGTGGTCCCCTTGAACTTGCGATTCAGGACAGTGCTGCCTTTGCAGTAAAACGGCGTAATCAGGGTGACGACCGTTCCATTCACGTGATGAATCGGGAGCATGCACATCAAGCGGTCGTTTGTTCCAAATTGATGCCAGTCGGCGATTGCGTCAGCATCGAGGAGCAAATTCTCCACGGTGAGGACCACCCCTTTGGGCGGACCGGTGGTCCCGGATGTATAAATGATGAGCGCTTCGTCATCGAGACCGTGGGGGTGAGATGCTGTGCCCAAGGGAGAGAAGGACGTTCCCATGTTCGTCCTGGCCCGATGCTTCGGGCCTTCGACGAATCCGTCATCATTCACCGCGATCACATGGCGCAGGGCCGGCAATTCTCGCTGGAGGTCCTTCACTTCCTCTAGGTAACTGTGCCAACAACAGACGGCTGATGCTTCGGAATGTTCCAGGATATAACGTTTCTTATCCGCTGATTCTTCGACGTTGATCGGGACGAGCGTGACACCCAGTACCCACGCCGCAAAGTACAACACGACAGTGACGTCATGGTTAAAGAGGATCGTCGCCAGCCGGTCCCCTCGTCTTAGGCCGACCTGGTCATGGAGGAACGCCGCGACCAATTGGACCACCGTTCCGAATTCCGCATAGCTGTAGGTATAACGGACGGTCAGATCATCGTCGCAATAGGTCAAAAACGCCTGGTTGACCAAGGCGCGATCATAGACGCGGGACCTGAAAAAGTCCGCGAACGAGTTCCATGGAGGCGGAGGGCAGAGCCCTTCGCCCTTCCGTGCCTGCGTGATGTGATCAGATACGGCGATCAAGGGGGACATATTCCCTCCTCGGCGGCCCCATGTAGAGGGCACGGGGCCTCATCAGCCTGTTGTGGTCCTGCTGTTCGATGACATGCGCACACCATCCGGTGATGCGCGAGCAGACAAACACCGGCGTATACAGCGCGCGGGGAATCCCCATCAGGAGATAGGCGACCGCCGTGTAGAAATCCAGGTTGGGATAGAGGCCTTTCTCCTGTTGCATGACATGATCGACTGCCGTCGCAATCTCGTACCATCGGCGATCGCCGCAGTCTCGGCTTAACGATTCAGCGTGCTGCTGAATGATGGCTGAACGAGCGTCGCCTTTCTTGAGGACGCGGTGACCGAAACCCATGATCCGTTGCTTCTTCGCGAGAGCCTCTCGCACCCATGCTTCTGCCCGTTCGCTGTTACTGATATCGAGAAACATCTCCGCTACTGCCTCATTGGCCCCACCATGGAGCGGTCCCTTGAGCGTCCCGATTGCTGAGGTCATGGCAGAATACAGGTCCGTCATCGTCGATGCCGTCACGCGAGCGGCGAATGTGGACGCATTGAATTCATGTTCAGCATACAGTGTGAGGGAGACGTCGAGGACGCGAGCCATGGCCTTTGCCTGGTCACCTCCCCTCCGGTCGGTCAGGAGATATAAGAGATTCTCGGCAAAAGTCAGATCCTCTTGTGGTCGCACGGGAGGTGTGCCGTTCATGTGCCGATAGGCAGCCGCGATCATCAGCGGGATTTGCGCAAGCAGTCGGACTGATGTCCGAACGTTCGCCTCATGTGAGTTGTCGGCTGCATCCGGATCGGCTATGCCCAGGAGCGACACACCAGTTCGAACAATGTCCATCGGGTGCGAGCTGGAAGGCACGGCACCAAGGAACTCATCGAGCAGACTCGGAAGGTGGGCGCTTTCAACGAGTTGTGCCGAGAATTCTCTAAGCTCCTTCTGAGTCGGCAGATGACCGAACAGCAGGAGATGGGCGACTTCTTCAAACGTGCTGTGTTCCGCCAAATCACGGATCGAATAGCCTCTATAAAGGAGACCCTGTTCTCCTTCGTCCACGAGACAAAGAGCCGATTCTCCGGCGATCACACCTTCGAGGCCAGGACTGTACGCAGGGCGGTCTTTTACCTCAGTCATGAGAGACTCGTTCATGGCCGTGTTCATAGGACCTCCCTTCCCGCTGCTCTTGAACATCAGTGTATCGGAGCAGTCTGTACAGTTCTTGTCGCGTCATCATGTGGTGGAGCCGGTTTCTCTGAGAGCCCAACGGTTTCAATTCGGCTAACAGCTCTCCGATGGCCCACAGGGCCGTCCGTAAGGGCGACACGGGAAAGAGCACGCCACGATACCCCAGCTTCTCGAATTCCGCGACGCTTACCAGAGGCGTTTTCCCGAACTCCGTCATATTGGCGATCAACGGAGCGGTGGCTCCCCGCTTCTTGATTTCGCGGGAGAAAGTCTGAAACTCTTCGGCGGACTCAAGCGCCTCGGGAAACAGCGCATCCGCACCGGCCTCCGCATAGGTCGCGGCACGTTGAACGGCAGCTTCAAGGCCTTCCACACTGCGGGCATCGGTGCGGGCCACGATCATGAAATCCCGATCTCTTTTGGCTTGAACAGCGACCTTGATCTTTGCCGCCATTTCCGCCATGGACACCAGGTGTTTTCCTGAAAGATGGCCGCACTTCTTGGCCATGTCTTGATCTTCGATCTGCATGCCGGCGAGACCAGCCTCTTCAAAAACCCTCACGGCTTCCGCAACTTCGGCCGTACCGCCATAGCCCGTATCGGCATCAACGATGGTCGGAATCGACACGGCTTTGGCAATCCTTCCTGCCTCGTCGGCCATCTCGTTGAGCGTGAGGAGCCCGATATCCGGCACTCCACGGCAGGCGGATATCGCGGCGCCTGAGACGTACACGATCTCGTAGCCGGCCCGTTCGATTTGCATCGCGATCAGCGTGTTGAACGCTCCGGGAATAGCAAAAGTGCGTGTGGCTAACAATTCGCGCAGGCGAGCTGCCTTCATCTGCGTTTCTGAATCTTTTTTCATATCCACCGTCTCTGATCTTGGAATTCAGATCTTCAAAAGCGGCATAAGAGCGCCGATATCTCCAACCCGATCAAGCCTCCATATGAATTCGACAAGCCGGTCGATGCGGGAGCGGCTCAATCGTCCGGCAGTTAGCCCACGAAATTTGGCCTCCAGATCTCGATCCGACATGGGATTGCCAGGATGTCCCACCGGCACATCGACCTGTCGCATGTAGGTTTTCCCCGCTTCTGTCTTGACCGTGATGCGGGTCGGCATGCTCTGGGGGTAACACTCCACGAACTCAGGTTGCCGGACGACACGAACTTTCTTGATCAGGTTACGGATCACGGGATCTCGCAATCGTTTCATGCTGAATGACTGCAGCGTCATGCGGCCGTCGAGCAATGAAGCGGCGATGCAGTAGGGAAAGCTGTGATCAGCCGTTTCCCGCGTGGCAGGCTGCCATTTTTCAGGATCACGCCCAATGATTTCGATCGCCACGTCATAGCTTCCGATCTCGATGTCCAAGATCTGTTCTATGGCTCGCACTCCTTCCGATTCCATGAGATCGGCCCGCAGCGCCACTGCAGCCTCGACCGCAGTCTGCGCGTGATACTCGACCGGATCCCGCTTGATATAGGTATCCAGGATCTTGAACTGAGGGGACTGGCTCTCGTCGAGAGCGGGTGCCTGTCCCGTTTCTCCTCCCAACGCCGCCAAATCGAACGGCCCTGAAACCAGTTTCATGAAGCCCTTTTCACCTTCGAAGATAGGCGACGGTCCTGTCATACCTAGCTGTGCCAGCATGGCAGCAAACACGCCGTTGCGGGCCGCGTTCGAGAAGGCGCAGGCTTTCCACATCGAAATATCCCCCACTCGCGTCTGCCGCAACGCCACATTCGCGACGCCGGCTAGATTGACAGCCTGGACTGTCTGTCTGTGGGAGAGTTTCATAACCTTTGCGACGCCGAGGGCAGACGAGAAGGGACCGTACGTCACGTGATCCCACCCGCGGGGGCGAAGCGCTGCGGCGTCGCAGAGTCGGCACTGCACTTCATAGGCGAGTGCAATGGCCTGAATCACCTGTTTACCGGAAGCATGGGCGGCCTCACCGGCTGCAACAATGGCTGGAATATTATCGGAAGGGTGCGCCGGCTCTTTCGAAAGATAGGTGTCGTTGAAATCGAGATAGCGAACCAGCCCGCCATTGGCGAAGGCGGCAAGGTCGGCAAGGGTCTTGTGATTCGTGCCCCACAGGGTGGCGCCGTGCGGCATCTTGACGAGCTTGGCAATTCGTCGGGCAACTAGACAAGGCAGCGTATTCCATGCGCCCAGCGCGCACCCTAGGCTGTCGAGCACCCGCCGTTTGACTTCGTGAACAACGGGGTCCGGTAAATCGCCGTAGCGCAGAGTTTGGCTGTATCGAGCGAGACGATCGGCAAGCATCTTTCCACCGCTGCAAAAACGTCAATCGTTAAACATCATGCGTGCGCAACCCTCGTCTGTCGCTTGTCGAGGAAAGCCCGAATGGCTTCTTGTTTGTCAGAAGTTCCACACAACCGGCCGAACAATTCCGCTTCCCTGGCCAGACCTTCCGCCAGCGGGATGTCCAGTCCCCCTCTGATTGCATGGAGTGCCGCCTCAATCGCAGTTTTCCCTTGTGTGGTAATTGACGCTGCGATGGCTTCAACCTGTGTGATCAACTCCTGCGGCGACACCACTCGACTCAGCAGACCTATTCGTAGTGCCTCCTCTGCAGACAGACTTTCACCCGCCAAAATCATCTCGGCCGCCTTGGAAGGCCCAACGATTCGCGGCAACCGTTGCGTGCCTCCGAAGCCAGGAATGAGACCGAGTTTGACCTCTGGTAATCCCAGCATTGCCCCGACAACTGCTACCCGAATGTGGCAGGCCAAAGCCAGTTCAAGACCGCCGCCGACACAGGTTCCATTGATAGCGGCAAGAACAGGTTTGTCTGATCGTTCGATGCGATTGAGGAGAGATTGTCCACGAACAGCAAATTCCGAACCACCTCGTGCCGTATTGAGACGGGCCAGTTCATTGATGTCCGCCCCCGCGCAGAAAAACCGCCCGGTACCGGTCACGATCACCACTCGGACATACTCGTCTTCTTCCAACTCGTTCAAGACAAGTTCGAGCTCCTTGAGCACGGACAAATTCAGCACGTTGGCCGGCGGATTATGAAGAGTGATCCGTGCGACATGGTGGGAGATCGTCAAGAGTTGATGCTGCATAAGTCCTCCAAACCGCACTTCGTGTGGTCCGCCGGCTCATGGGCGTAGCCCGTCTTCATTGTCGCCGGCGGATAGACACCTTCAACTTTCCCCTTTCCGTACCTCACTCGTACGGTTCAACCACTATACCAACCCTCGCTTGAAACAGGCATTAGCGGTTCCGAGCTTTCTCGACGTGACGGACACCCCGAGATCGTTGATGCTCCGCGATTGCTGCAGCAAGCTCTTGAATCCCCTCGCCCGTCATCGCGACTGTGCGTAAAACCTTCGGGCACCACTCTCGCAGATCTCGCAACGCATGATTCGCGCCTGTAAGATCTCCTTTGTTGACGACGACGACATGTGCGACTTCCAGTAATCCGGCCTTCATGGCTTGCACTTCATCGCCCAAACCGGGTGCCACCACGGCAACCACAGTGTGCGCGAGATTGACGATGTCGATCTCATTCTGGCCGACTCCGATGGTCTCAATTAGGACCACCTCATACCCTGCTGCTTCCAATACCAGCGCGGCATCACCCGTCGCTCGCGCGAGCCCTCCATGATGCCCTCGAGTGGCCATGCTCCTGATATAGACACCGAAATCCATGGCATGTTCGCTCATTCTGATGCGGTCACCGAGCAACGCACCGCCTGTGACAGGGCTACTGATATCAACCGCCAGCACCCCGACCTTCACACCTTGCCGCCGGTAGAAACTCACCAAACGGTCGACAATCGTGCTCTTTCCGGCTCCCGGATACCCTGTGACCCCGATCACCATCATCTTCCGCAAGGTGGTATTGAGAAAGCGCAGCGCTTCTCTGGCGCCTGGGTGGTTTTCCAACAAAGAAATTAGTCGTGATACGGCGCGGACGTCTCCAACTCTAACCTCCTCAGCTAAGGTCGCCAAATCGTGGATGTCGCACATGAACGGATGGGGATTGAGTGAGTTCATGCCGCACCCTCATACGCGGTTTGTTCTGTCTGCACGCGCGACAAACGAGACGAAAGCGGACGGTTCAAGACCTTACCGATCTCGCTCGCAGCTGCAATAACTTTCCGCTCATCCACGGAAAGAACCGCCCCGGATGCTTTCAGGGCATAGACCACGTCCTCGGTCGCGACATTTCCCGATGCACCCGGCGCATAGGGGCAACCGCCGAGTCCGCCGGCAGACGTATCAAACGCCTCGATCCTGTACTCCGTCCAGGCGGTCAGAACATTGGCCAGGGCCATGCCGCAGGTGTCATGAAGGTGAAGCGAGAGGCGGCTTCGTTCAATGCGCGGTACGATTTGATCCAACAACTTCTGAATGTCTCGGGGAGCAGCCTTCCCGACTGTGTCTCCGAGCGAGATCTCGTCGACTCCGAGATCGAGCCACTGTCGCATCACATCCAGAACCTGCGACGGCTGAACAGCCCCTTCGAATGGACAATGGGTCACGGTAGAAATGTACCCACGCACAGTTATGCCGTCCCGTTTCGCGCCGAAGACCACCGGTCTGAAACGCTCGATCGACTCGCTCACCGTACAATTGATATTCCGTCGGGTAAATGAGTCGGAGGCTGCTGTAAAGATGGCGATCTTGTTCACTGCCGCCTGTCTCGCCCGTTCCAATCCTCGCTCGTTTGGCACCAACACTGAATAGACAACACCGGGTTTGCGGTTGATCTTCCGAAACACCTCATCAGAGTCCGCCAATTGCGGGATCGCCCGAGGCGACACAAAGGACCCTACTTCAATCTCACCAATGCCTGTCTCGGAGAGAGCGTTCACAAACGACACCTTGTCCTCGGTCGAAACGATGTCCGATTCGTTCTGCAGTCCGTCCCGCGGACCGACCTCAATGATGCGGATCGGCCGTGAAGCAGCACTATGCCTTTCGTTCAGCAACATCGCGCGTTTCCCTTTTCGAAAACCTCTTGTCCTGATCCTCCGACATTGTCGTCCAGACCGGGGAGCGCCTTTCAAGAAAAGCCTGGAATCCTTCTTGTGCCTCAGCTGAAAGGCGCGCATGGACATTGGCTTCGATACCAACATTCCATCGTTCATCGTCATGAACCGCGCGAAGTCGCCGGATCAGGGCCTTGGCATCTCGCACCGCTTGAGGCGCGAGACCTGAGATCGCATGAACCAACTCAGCGACGCGGGAGTCGAGCTGGCTCTTCTCAACGACATCGTGAACAAGGTTGTATTGTTTCGCGGCGGCGGCGGAAAATACTTCGCCGGTCAGGCAGAACCTTCGCAAGAAAGAATCGCCGGTCTTTCGGAGCAATAGAGGCGCTATCACTCCCGACACCATTCCCAAACGAACCTCACTGAGAGCGAAGGTCGCGTCCTTGGCCGCAACAGCGATGTCACAGGCTGCGACCAACCCAACCCCACCTCCGAAGGCTGTACCCTGGATTTGCCCAATCACCGGGCAAGGACATTCATCAATGGTACGGAACATCCTCGCGAGTTGTTCAGCATCTTCACGGGCTTGAGCAGCCGACACCGTGCCATCCGATGCCAACCAATTGATGTCTGCGCCCGCGCAAAACGCCGCGCCGTTGCCGGCCAACGTAATCGCACGAACCGATAAATCCTGGCCCAACAAGGTGAAGGCGTCGCACAGTTCTTCCACCATGAGCGCGTTGAATGCGTTCCGTCGATCGGGCCGATTCAAGATCACGCGAGCGCTGCTTTCGTTCGACTCAACGAGGATGGACGTAGAATTCTTCATCAACACCTCACATACGGAAGACCGGCGGATGCGACGAGCGAACCGGCGTCGTCATCGCGACATCAAGGCACAGGCCGAGCATTCGACGCGTTTCGAGTGGATCAATGATGCCGTCATCCCAGAGCCGTGCAGTACTGAAATAGGGACTTCCCTCCTGCTCATACTGCGCCCGTGTGGAGTCCGTGATCTTTCGCTGTTCGTCTTCCGACAGGGCGGCCTTGTCACGGGCTCGCTGTTGCTGTTTCACCGTCAAGAGTACGTGGGCCGCCTGTTGCGCTCCCATCACGGAGGTCCGAGCATTGGGCCAGAGGAACAGAAACCGCGGGCCATAGGCCCGTCCACACATGGCGTAATTGCCGGCACCATGAGAGGCGCCGATCATGATTGTGAACTTTGGAACATCGGTGGTCGCCACCGCTTGCACCATCTTGGCTCCGTCCTTAATGATCCCCCTCGCCTCATACTCCTTACCAACCATGAAGCCCGTGATGTTCTGGAGAAACACCAGCGGCAGCTTCCGCTGAGCGCAAAGTTGGACAAAGTGAGCGCCTTTCAAGGCGGCCTCGGAGAAGAGCACGCCGTTGTTCGCAACGGTACCGACTTGGTGTCCCATCCAGCGGGCGAAGCCACATGTGAGTGTCCGGCCGTATCGGGCCTTAAACTCGTGAAAGCGGCTGCCATCCACCAAGCGGGCGATCACTTCACGGGCGTCGAAGGTCTGACGCGGGTTGTTCGGTATGAGTCCATACAATTCGTCAGCCGGATAACGTGGCTCCTCGATCCCCGCTGGTTTGCGAAGGACCGGCCGTCGAGGCAGCGTGTCGACGATCGACCGACAGATCTCGAGCGCGTCCTGGTCATTCTCCGCGAGGTGATCGCTCACGCCGGAGAGCCTGGTGTGAAGGTCGGCCCCGCCGAGCTCTTCGGCGGTCACTTCCTCACCGGTCGCCGCTTTGACCAGGGGCGGCCCCGCCAGATAAATGGTGCCGGTTCCTTTGACGATCACGTTCTCATCGCACATGGCCGGCACATAGGCGCCTCCCGCCGTGCACATTCCCATGACGACGGCAATTTGGGGAATACCAAGGGCTGACAGGCGCGCCTGGTTATAGAAGATCCGCCCGAAATGCTCCTTGTCGGCGAAGACATCGGCCTGCATTGGTAGGAACACGCCGCCGGAATCGACAAGGTAGATCGCGGGCAGCCGATTTTCCAACGCGACCTCTTGCGCGCGGAGATGTTTCTTGATCGTCATGGGGAAATAAGTCCCGCCCTTGACCGTCGCGTCGTTGGCGACAACGACACAAGGCCGTCCCGACACGTAACCGATGCCGGTGATCAGACCGGCAGCCGAGATCTGGTCGTCGTACATGCCGCATGCCGCCAGGGGACTCAGCTCGAGCCAAGGAGTGTCCGGATCGAGCAACTTCGCGATCCGCCCACGAGCGGTCAATTTGCCTCGTTGTTGATGAAGTGCGACGGCTTCTGGTGGCCCTCCTGCACGGGCAAGGGTGAGATGTTTCTGGAGATCGGCTATCAGGCCTTCATAATGCACCCGATTCGAAGCAAATTCACTGGATGTCGCAACCACTGAAGTTGTTAACGTGCGCATGGTGCCTCAGTCCCGCCATTTGAGGCCTTTGACGAACTCCACGACCTCCTGAATAGGGGCTCCCGGCCTGAACAGAGCCTTCACGCCGTCCGCTGTGAGCGTCGTGACATCTTCATCGGGAATGATTCCGCCGCCGAACAAAGCGATGTCTTCTGCATCCTGTTCTTTGAGCAGCTCGAGGACGCGTCGAAACAGGGTCTTGTGCGCGCCTGACAGGATACTCAAACCGATCGCATCCACATCCTCTTGGATCGCCGTATTGACGACCTGTTCCGGCGTCCGATGCAGACCGGTATAGATGACTTCCACTCCGGCATCTCGTAAGGCACGCGCGATAAGCTTCACACCACGGTCATGGCCGTCGAGACCGACTTTGCCGATCAGAATCCGCAGAGGAGCGCTCGCTATTGCCATGTCGTTACCTCGTGAAGAAAATATTTGCCTTCCTCGTCCCTTCGAACGTACCCACCCTGAACCGATGGATCATGCTCGAAGAGCAGGAGCCATCGTTCTTCAAACGCTCGATCCAACACCCATCGTTTCGTCTCCAAGGTCTGGAGAGGGAAGAGATCGTAGCCCATGATGTAGGGAAGCGGCAGGTGCGACACGGTCGGGATCAGATCGCCCAGATAGAACGCGGTCTGTCCCTCTGATTCGATCTTAACCGCCTGATGAAAGCGCGTGTGGCCGGCGGTCACCACGGCAGTGATGCCGGGCAGTAATTCGGTATCCCCCTGCAAGAATTCCCACTGGTTCAGGTGGGCGATAGGTGTAGAGTTGTCCCGTCGGTAACTAGCTTTCGTCCGTTCATTGGCGCGAGCTGCGTCTTCATACTCGCCATGCTGAATGAAATATTTGGCATTGGGGAAGGTGGGTCGGACGGACCCATTCTCTTGCATCGTGTTTCCACCCGCATGGTCGAAATGCAGATGCGTGTTGATGACTAGATGAATGTCTTCCTGGCCCAGACCTAATCGCTTCAACGACTCTAGTATCGTCGGGGCCCGTTCCACGGCGAACATTCGTTGAAACTTTTCGTCTTCCTTGGGCCCGAGCCCAGTATCCACGAGAATGTTTTTCCCATTCGCACGGATCAATAGAGCGGTCAGGCTGAGCGAGATCCTGTTCGACTCATCGGCCGGACAGCATTTCTCCCACAAGACTTTCGGCACCACACCAAACATAGCCCCACCGTCTAGCCGAAACCGGCCGTCACTCACCGGATAAATTTCAAACGCACCGAGCTTCATCATCCTCTCTCCATATCTCCGGGCCTCAGCTGCAAGAGTGTGGACACGGAGGTTTTCGCCACAGCGCCGGTTGCCATTTCAAGACGCTGTCAGGTTGCCGCTCCGCCGTTCCTCTAATCCGATAAGGCGAGCGGCCAACACTCTTGACCTTCAATTGCTGCCCTTGCTCCATCGCATAATGGCGCCCGAGAAGCTGCCCGCCCTTCGTCAGCTGAGCCACCCCTCATAACACCACCGGCTCCCGATACGTGCCCAACACTTCTTTCAGAGCCGTGCAAATCTCACCTAACGTCGCCTTGGCCTTCACGACCTCGATGAGATACGGCATCACATTCTCCCCACATGACACAGCTTCCTGCAGTTCCTCGACGGATCCGGCCATTTTGAATGGATCACGCGTCTTGCGCAGATCAGACAGACGCGCCACCTGTTCACGCTCGACTTCCTGGCCTACCTTCAGAATCGGAATCGAGCGTTCCTCTGGCTCCACATACTCATTAATGCCGACAATAATGCGCTCCTTCCATTCCAGCTCGCGTTGGTACCGTTGCGAGGCGTCGAGGATCTCACGCTGCGGGAATCCCTGCTCGATCGCCCGGACCATCCCGCCCATGTCATCCAACCGACGAAAGTAATCCAGCGCCGCCTCTTCGAGGCGATTCGTGAGGGCTTCGACATAATAGGAGCCGCCGAGCGGATCGACGCTGTTGGTGACTCCGCTCTCTTGCGCGATGATTTGCTGCGTCCGAAGTGCCAGTTTCACCGAGCCCTCGGTCGGTAGCGCGAGTGTTTCGTCCATTGAATTGGTATGGAGAGACTGCGTGCCGCCCAAGACAGCCGCGAGGGCCTGAATCGTCGTCCGAACCACGTTGTTCATCGGCTGTTGAGCCGTGAGAGAGCAGCCGGCGGTTTGCGCATGGCAGCGGAGCTGCGCCGAACGCGGATCGGTTGGCCGATACCGTCGCGTCATTTCTCGAGCCCACAGTCGACGGGCCGCGCGGAACTTGGCGATCTCCTCGAAGAAGTCGCTGTGGGCATTGAAAAAGAACGAGAGCTGTGGCGCAAACCGGTCCACAGGGAGACCGGCTTTCACCGCCGCTTCCACGTAGGTCAGGCCGTCATACAGGGTAAAGGCCAGTTCCTGTACCGCGGTGGAGCCGGCTTCACGGATGTGATATCCACTGATACTGACCGGGTGCCATTTGGGTGCATGCTCGGCGCAGTAGGCGATGGTGTCGGTGATCAGGCGGAGCGACGGTTCCGGCGGGAAGAGCCACTCTTTTTGCGCGATGTATTCTTTCAGAATGTCATTCTGCAACGTGCCGTCCAACAGCTCATGACGGATGCCACGCCTCTCCGCAACCGCAAGGTACATCGCAAAGATCACGGCGGCCGGACCGTTGATCGTCATCGACGTGGTGACCTCATCGAGCGGAATGCCGTCGAAGAGCCTGTCCATATCGTCGAGCGACGAGATTGCGACGCCGCAGTGACCGATCTCTCCATGCGCGCGGGGATCATCGGCATCGACCCCCATCAATGTCGGCATGTCGAATGCAACGCTCAGGCCGTTTTGTCCATGCTGGAGGAGATATTTGAAGCGGCGGTTGGTGTCCTCCGCCGATCCAAACCCAGCGAATTGCCGCATCGTCCAGAGCCGTCCGCGATACATGGTTGGGTAGACACCACGGGTATAGGGGAATTCACCCGGTGCGCCGAGCTCGTCATCCGATGACCAGTCCTTCAGATCGGCACTCGTATACACGCGATTCATGTCGAGTCCCGAGAGAGATACAAATCGTGGTTTGCGTTCTTGCATCGATCTCCTCCGAGTCGTGGTGAGGAACCGGGAGCCAAGATCATGACTGACCGCTCATCGTTTCGTGCCGTTCGTGCCTCCCTTCGTAGATATAGAACCCGCGGCCGCTCTTCCGTCCCAGCCACCCCGCTTCGACATACCGCCGAAGCAAAGGGCAAGGATGAAATTTGGGATCTCCCAAGTCTTGATAGAGGACGTCGCAGATGGCCAGCACGGTATCTAAGCCGATCCGGTCGGCAAGGGCCAGTGGTCCCACGGGATGGTTGGCGCCCGTCGTCATCGCCAAATCGATGTCCTCGGCCGACGCCACCCCTTCCTCCAACGCGAACACAGCTTCATTGATCATGGGAATCAGGACTCGGTTCACAATGAATCCCGGCACATCTTTGGCCACGACCGGTATTTTCCCCAAACGCTTCGCCAAGTCGAGCGCGAGGTGCGTCGTTCGTTCAGATGTTTCCAGTCCCCGCACGACTTCCACGAGTTTCATCACGGGCGCAGGATTCATGAAATGCAAGCCAATGACACGGTCCGGCCGGTCGGAGGCGGCGCCCAATTTCGTGATTGAAATGGATGAGGTGTTACTTGCGAGCACCGCCTGCGGTTCGCAGATTTGGTTCAATATGGCAAAGAGTTCCTGTTTCAGAGCGAGA
This sequence comes from uncultured Nitrospira sp., assembly GCA_902500755.1. Classification (GTDB taxonomy): domain Bacteria; phylum Nitrospirota; class Nitrospiria; order Nitrospirales; family Nitrospiraceae; genus Nitrospira_D. The sequence goes on along the minus strand of CABVRV010000001.1, from coordinate 89,956 downwards.
TCTTCGGGAATCGCTTCGATGACTACTTGCACGTCTCGCACGCGCTCGATCTGCGCCAGAGGATGGATGAGGGCCAGCACCTCGCCGGCTTGATGATCGGTGAGGCTGCCCCGTTCAACTGCACGTTCCAATCCAGCACGTATCTTGGAGATCGCTTCTGTTAACGGCAGCTCGGCGACGTCCACGAGCAGGACCCTATACCCGGCAGTGGCACAGACCTGACTGATGCCGGAACCCATCTGACCTGCTCCGACAATGCCGATCGTCTTGATCTCGTCGAGCTTCATCGTCGTCTTCACGGCCTTTCTACGATCATCGCTAACGCCTCTCCTCCCCCTATGCAGAGGCCGGCTAGTCCCCGCCTCGCCCCACGCGCGGCCATGGCGTGGACCAGGGTTGTGAGGATACGCGCTCCGGTTGCTCCGATAGGATGACCGAGCGCGACGGCTCCGCCATTCACGTTGACCTTCTTCTCATCGAGCCCCAGTTCCCGGTTAATTGCGAGGGACACAGCCGAAAACGCTTCGTTGATTTCGAACAAATCAATGTCCCCCACCGTGAAGTCAGTCTTCTTGAGCACGCGTTTGATCGCTTTGATCGGCGCAATCGTAAACCATTCCGGGGCCAGCGCTGCTCCGGCATAGCCGACAATACGCGCCATGGGCGTAAGCTCGAGGCGTACAGCTTCCTCTTCTGTCATAACGACCAATGCTGCCGCGCCGTCATTACAGGAAGGGGAATTGCCCACGGTCAGAACACCGTCGTCCTGGAAGACCGGCTTCAGCTCACGAATTCTGCTCAAATCGACTCGATTGGGCTCTTCGTCTTCCGTGATGGTTAGAACCGGACCTTTGCGTTGCGGCACGTCGACAGACACAATCTCCTGTTTAAAGATTCCACTGGCTATTGCCTCACGCGCGCGCCGATAGCTTTCGAGTGCGAAATCATCCAGTTCGTTTCTCGTCAATCGATACTTGGCGGCGCAGAGTTCACCTCCATTCCCCATGTGGAAATTATTGTAGACGTCCCACAATCCGTCTTTGACGAGACTGTCGACTAATTCTGCATGTCCCAGCCGATAGCCTTGTCGCGCTTTCTCCAGCAAATACGGCGAGCGAGTCATGTTTTCCATTCCGCCTGCCACCACGATGCTGGCTTCTCCGAGCGCAATGGCTTGTGCTGCCATGATGACCGTCTGGATGCTGGACCCACAGACCTTATTCACCGTCGTGGCGCCGATTGAATGGGGGATTCCGGCTCCGATCGATGCCTGCCGAGTCGGCGCTTGTCCCAAACCGGCACTGAGGACGCAACCCATGTAGACTTGATCGACACGGTCCGGCGGCAGGTGAGCCCGCTTCAAGGCTTCGGCAATAACGAGACTGCCCAATTTTGTCGCCGACACTTGACTGAATATGCCATTGAAACTTCCCATCGGTGTCCGTACTGCACTGACGATCACCGCTCGCTTCGTCCCGTTCACAACCTTTTCCCTCCACTCCTCACGCTTGACCCCTTACACCTCACGCGTTCCACTTACAAGACCTGCTCCCAATGGCTCTGTTCGAGATAGTGCTTCACCTTCGCCATAAATTGATCCGCCGTTGCCCCATCGATGACTCGATGATCGAACGACAGGCTGAGGTAGCCCATAGGCCGAATGGCAATCGCGTCGTCAATGACGACGGCTCGTTTCTGAATCGCACCAATACCCAGAATCGCGATCTGCGGCTGATGGATGATGGGCGTGCTGAACAGGCTGCCGAACCCGCCATGATTGGTGATCGTAAACGTCCCACCCTGGACCTCTTCGGGACTCAATTTTTTCGACCTGGCCCGCTCGGCAAGGCCTGCAACTTCTTTCGCCAGCTGTGTCAGCCCCTTGCGATCAGCATATCGAATCACCGGCACCAACAGTCCCTCCTCAAGGGCCGTGGCAATCCCGATGTGAACATCTTTCTTAGCCACGATCCCTTGCTCGCTCCATGAGGAGTTCGCGATTGGGATATCACGCAGGGCTCTCGTCGTGGCTCGAATGACAAACGGGAGATAGGTGAGGTCTCGACCCTCTCGGAATTTGGCGATGCTCGAAAAATCGGCCTCAAAAAAGGTGGTGACATGGGCTGAGGTCTGCTTGCTCTTGACCATTCGATCGGCGATGGTCTTGCGCATCTGCGTGAGGGGGCGCACTTCCTCACCCATAGAAGGCTCGCCGCCTGTCGTAGCAACCTTGGTCTGCGCTCCACTCTGCGCGATAAAGTCGAGCACATCCTTCTTGGTCACTCGGCCGCCAACCCCGGTTCCTTTCACGCGCGAAAGATCGATTCCATGTTCCTTCGCCAGCTGCCGGACGGCTGGAGAATGATGTGGTTCGCCTGTCGAAGCTGGTTCCATAGGGCGGAGGACCACCCCGCCGACCCGACTAATGATTTCCGAAGGTGGAACGCTATCGATGCGTGCCAGCACGGTTCCAACGGGGACGGTCTCGCCCTCATGAACGATGATTTCATTCAACAGACCTGCGGCAGGCGAGGGAATTTCCAAGGTCACCTTTTCGGTTTCGACTTCTAAGAGCGACTCGTCTTTTTGAATCATCCCTCCGGCTGAGACGAGCCATTTGACGACCGTTCCCTCGGCGATACTTTCTCCAAGCTGGGGCATGATAATCTCGGCAACCATGCTGCCTCGTCAGACGTAAAAGGTGAAACGTGAACCTCCCAGGTATGAAACGGTCATGAAGATGAATCGGATTTCATCATCTAACGTTTTACTTTTCACTTTTCACACCTTTTAATACGCTGCTAATTTCCGTGCCGCGGTAATAATGTCGCCGGTCTTGGGGAGGAAAAACTCCTCCAGCGGCGTGCTGAACGGGACCGGGGTATCCGGCGGCGCAATCCGAACAACCGGTCCGTCCAAGCAGTCGAAACAGTCTTCCGCGAGCCGCGCGGCGATCTCGGCCCCGATGCCGCCGGTTTTGTTGTCCTCATGCAGCAGAATGGCTTTGCTGGTTTTGCGCACGGACGAATAAATCGTCTCCTTGTCGAGCGGGATCAACGTACGTAAGTCGACCACTTCCAGATCGATCCCTTCGTTCGTCAATGTCTGAGCGGCTTCGAGCGCCAGATGCACCATGGCGCCGTAGGTGATGACCGAGATGTCGTTGCCGACCCGCTTCACATCGGCCTTTCCAATTGGGACAATAAAGTCTTCTTGGGGCAAGAGAGATTTAATGCGCCGGTAGAGAAATTTGTGCTCAAAGTAGATCACCGGGTTAGGGTCCCGAATCGCTGCCTTGAGGAGCCCTTTGGCGTCGTACGGTGTGGACGGGGCGACCAACTTGAGTCCCGGGGAATGAAAAAACCAGCCTTCGGGACATTCAGAATGGAACGGCCCGCCGTGAATGCCACCGCCGAACGGCGCGCGGATAACCATGGGCACCGCGGCTCCCCATCGATAATGGTTCTTGGCCGCCACCTCGGTGATCTGGTCGAAGGCGCAGGAAATAAAGTCCGCGAACTGCATCTCCACGACCGGGCGCAGGCCCATCATGGCTGCGCCGATCGCCGCGCCGACAATTCCAGATTCTGCAAGCGGCGTATCAAGCACCCGCCACTCACCGTATTTTTGGAGAAAGCCTTCGGTGATCTTGAAGGCCCCTCCGTACATACCGATATCTTCACCCATCAAGAACACCCGTTCATCACGGGCCATCTCCTCGTCCAAGGCTTGTGAAATGGCCTCGATATACGAGAATTCCTGCTGTTTCTGCGTCGTTTCAGTGGCCATGGAAGCGCTCCTTCCGAAGATGCTGTATGTCGTCGACTAATAGCTGCCGGCACTCTCCGCAAAGACTCCCTCCAACACTTCCGGTCCTTCGGGCAAAGGACTCTGCTCCGCAAATTCCAGCCCGGCCTCGACTTCGCCCTTGACCCGCTCGGTGACTTCTTGGAAGTAAGGCTCGTCGCCATAACTGAGCTGTTTGAGCAGCTGTTCGGCTTTCAAGATCGGATCTTTCTTCTTCCATTCTTCCAGCAGCTCGCGCGGCACATATTTGGCCGGGTCATGCTCGGAATGGCCGTGCATCCGCATCGTTTTGAACTCGAGAAAGGTCGGCCCTTCGCCTGCGCGGGCTCTCACAATCGCCCGTTTCGCCGCCAGATAAACTGCGGCCACGTCGTTGCCGTCCACAATCTCACCAGGCATGCCATAGGCCTTGGCCCGATCGACGACATTCGGAATCGCCATCTGTAAATGAAGCGGCGTCGAGTACGCGTATTGGTTGTTGTTACAGAAGAAGACGACGGGAAGTTTCCGCACCGCCGCAAAGTTCATCGCTTCATGGAAATCGCCCCTGCTGGATCCTCCATCACCGGTTCCTGCAAAGACCACGCGGGACTCGCCTCTGATCTTGAACGCCAGAGCCGCACCGGCCGCCACCGGAAGATTGTCCGCCAGATGACTCACAAATCCAAAGACTCCCCGCTTGAGGTCTCCCATGTGCACGTTGCCGTCTTTTCCTTTCGTTGGACCGGTCCGCTTTCCAAGATACTGGGCAAGAATCTCGCCGGTTGTGAAACCTCGAATGAGGAAGACCCCCATGTCCCGGTGAAAGGGAGCGATGACATCGTCGCGCTCAAGCGCAGAGGCATACCCGACGGCGATCGCTTCCATGCCATGGCTGGTATAGACTCCACCGACGATACGTCCTTGCCGGTAGAGCGCCGTGATTCGGTCCTCCAGCGCTCTGGTGAGTCGGAGGTAGTAGTACATCTGGAGCAAGTCGTCTCGCTTGATCTCTTTGGCGATGACTGCAACATCCATGACCACCTCCAAGTAGCTGGCTTACAGAGCCGGCATGTCTCTCCATGACAGCAAGGGTTGGTTCGATCTGCAGAGAGGACAGTGAGCTGATTCCCACTGCGGCATGTCAAGATCCGTCGTGTAGTAGAAGGGATACTGTGCGGTTAATTCATTCATCAAGGGGAACTGACCGCTGTCACGACGGGCGAAAACCATCATCCCTGCCAACAGACCTCCATGGTCTATGATGACCTTGCCGAGTTTGCTGACACAATTGCCACGCGTGGTGACATCGTTGAGGGCCACGAAGCGCTCGCCGCCATTGATAGCGCCGACTGTGACATCCGTCTCAATTCGTCCTGTTTCGCAGCTGTACGGCGTCAGCGTCATGTTCAATGGCATCGTGTCTCGCAGTTCGGTCACGATGGCTTCTGCGAGTCGCTCCGCAGCAGAATTGGTCGCTACGAGACCCGTGATCCGATGATCTTGAAACGTCTGCCTGATCCAGGCAGCCATGTCATGGGCCACCAGTCGGATCAATTCCGGAAAACGAGCAATGGACTCGAAGCGCAGATACGTGGCCGTGTGGTGACCCGACACAACTTCTACATGGGTATCGAAGAAGACGGATCGGGAAATCCGGAGAATATGCAAGACGTCGTTCTCGGTTAGAGTGGCATGAGCGCCAGGGCGGATAACGGCTTTCAGCATGGCCTCGATTCTCGGCCCTTCATAGAGTATGCGATGTCGGTCCACTATCTCTGTGAGAACCTGCTCAACCGTGCTGACCAGCATCTTTACCCCCTTGACGTCGGACCTATGACCTTGGTCCTGAGAACGCCGATCGGTTGGATTTCCAGCTCCACCACGTCGCCCGGCTTCAAGTAGCGGTCCATTTCCAAGCCACATCCCCCTCCCACCGTTCCCGACCCAAAAACATCTCCTGGATAGATGGTTTCGCCTCGTGACACATGCGCAATCATCTGAGGGAAAGACCAGTGGATGGTCCCGAATCGCCCTCTCGACCATTCTTCGCCGTTTACCCTGGCGATCATCGTCAAGGCACCGAGGTCGGCAATCTCATCGGGAGTCACGAGACAGGGACCCAGCGCCGTCGCGAAATCCTTGCCCTTCGCGGGGCCGAGCCGGCAGGCCATTTCTTGAAATTGAATGTCGCGCGCGCTGAAGTCGTTCATGATCGTGTAACCGGCGATGTAGTCCTCAGCATGTCGTTCCGAAATGTCTTTGCCCTGGCGCCCGATCACACAAGCAAGCTCCAGCTCATAATCCAACTTGGTCGTCTCCAAGGGCCATGATAAAGGCTCCTCCGGCCCGATGATCGTGCGGTGGTTCCCTTTGTAGTAGACGGGAACCTTGTACCACTCCGGTGGAATCGCCTGTCCCCGCTTCTTCGATGTCGCGGCGATGTGTTCTTCAAACGCGATAAAATCTCGCAGCGAAGATGGATTTGGAAGCGGAGCCATGAGCTGACCATCGGCGGCTGAATACAGGATCGTCTCACCGGATGGCCCTTTAACTGAAACTGATGAGGAACGTGTGGTCACATAATCTTTCGCGCGGCGTGCGGCTGCCAGCGTGGAAGGCCCTCCTTCGAGAAACTCCAACATAGTCGGTGGTACCTGGGCATTGGCCAAGCGATGCGATTGTGTTTCCTGTTGATCCGCCAACCAACGAACATAGGCCATGTTCAAATCCACGACCTGCTGACCGTGCGTCGCTCCGACCCTGGTGAAGGTCCCGACAGGAGTTCTGACTCGAAAGCTCACGAGTTTCATGGACGACTCCAACTCAGCGCGTAGTTCTTGATCTCCACCGTTTCCATTTCCGGTTGGGCCGTGAAGGGAGCCTTGGATTCGATCATCACCGCCACTTCGCTCGTGTGCGTCTTCGTTTTACTGGCTTGGACCGCTTGTGGTTGTGGTCCATGGTGTATACCCTGGGGGTGCCACGTGAGCATCCCCGGTCGAATACCTGCACGGCTGAAAAACTCTCCGTCGTGATAGAAGAGCACTTCATCGTAGTCGGTATTCCGATGGTAAAAGGGGATACGTAAGGCTTCGGGATCACTTTCCAGCGGTCTCGGAACAAACGTAGAGATCAAGCACCCGCCGGCTTGAAATGTTTGGTGAACACTCGGTGGCAGATGATAGCGTGGGCTAATGACCGGCCGAAAGTCCCGCACATTCAACTTTGCCACCCAAAGGTCGCCTTTCCATCCGACCACATCCATCGGATAGAAGGGATAGACCACTCTCGTCCACTCGCCTTGATGCCTGACGTGAACCTCCCATGTTCGTCCTGCCGTTCCTGCCGGTTCCACCGGCTCTAGGTCAGGGGCGAGCAGCACGCCTTTATCGAAGAGCGCATGTTGTCCGAGAGCTCCACGCTCCGGCACCGCCATGATCACGGGCGTCTCAATGATTAGGAAAAAAGAAGGCCCCGAATCGACATGAGTTCGGTAGGTCGTACCCTTGGGGACCACGACGTAATCACCTGGCTCATAGGGCAGCACACCATAATCGGTCTCAAATCTCCCTCTCCCCTGATGCACAAAATACACCTCTTCTCCGTCCCCGTTGCGCACAAAATGAGGCATTGTCTCCCGTTGCCAAGACATGTAGAGGCTGACGTCCTGGCTTTGCAGCACACACACTGATTGTGTGGTGGTGGACAATAGGGTTTCTGAAATTTGTGTGCAGGCGAACGCCCGCGGCTTCAGTTTCCCTTCGATATTGACCCATGCTGTCGGTGGGTGTGTTCGGTAGAGGTGGGACACCGACCCAACAAAGCCGTTCCGTCCATGTTCTTCCTCATAAAGCCCCTCCGGGATCCCGACATGGGCTTGATTGGGAACTTTGCCTCTTTTCTTGAGATACATGGCCAGCCCCCAACAAGGTTGGATGGACAGCTTACGACACCTTTTTCAGTGACTTCTTTTGCTTGTACCTCGGCATCGACGGTGAATCGTAATCAACGATCGTCCGGCCAACCCCGGAGATTTGGTCTCGTTCGATATCCTTGTACAGTGACTCCACCGTGCTTCTGACAAACGTCTTCGCCGCTTCGTCCCCATGTTGACGTTGGATTAACTCAATGAACAGTCCACTTTTCGGGAAGAGCGGATAGGTGAAGCGTTGCTTGAGCGGCCCGAACCCGTCCCTCCCCTCTTTCACCGGCCCGCTAAACTTCACGCCATGCGCTTCCCACTCTCGACAGGCGTCCTCGATATTGTCGACTTCGAGGGCAACGTGCTGCACACCCTGTCCGTACTTTTCTATGAATTCGTTGATTTGGGATTTGCCCGTCTTGTCTCGACCCTGCATGAGGGCGACCTTGGCAGTCCCGCGCTGCACGACGACGGTGTCCATTGACGAAATGTCGCTCCCCACATCCCTCGCCGACCAAATCACGTCGAAGCCCAAAATCTTGGCAAACAGAAACTCTGCGGCGTCAAGATCGTCAACGCAGAGAGTGACATGATCAAAACCCGTCATCTGGCTCATGGCACATCCTCTGTTTTCTAGTTCACCACAATAACTCTCATTTTCATTCTATTTATTTATTGTCTAATTTAACTGTACTATTATTTTATGAACATTGCAATATGCCGTTTAATAGCGCCTATAACAATCATACTCGGAAAATTTAATAAAATTTTTACCGTCCTATATCTCTCTATATTGCTTTATTAATATAAAAATATTATCATCTGCTATGTGAATATGCCATCAGGAGGTGCCCATGACGTTCTATCAAGAAATGAGACAGCTCGTTTTAAGACATGGGGCCATTAACAATCCTTACCTGCGTCGTTTTCGATCCGGAGTCCTCACCGATACCGAACTCACGGAGTTTGCGCGCGAGTTTTACAACTTCGCTCGCTTTTTCCCTAAGATTCTGGTGTCCCAACTTGTGAATACGGAGGACGAACAGATCGCCGACGAGCTGACTAAAGTGCTGTACTCTGAGTTGGGCGACGGGGAGACTCGGCGGCGACACGAGCTGCTGTACCGGGATTTTCTGCGATCCCTCGGCATCGATGTTCACAGCGCCATGACGCACCCGATGCTTCCATCAACCCGCGCCTACATCGAAGGGATGGAACGGCTCTACAGCGACGGCAACCATGCGAAGGCATTGGGGGCCGCATTCGGCCTTGAGAACATGGCCATCACGATGTGGGATCATCTCATCCCCGGGCTCATGCATCTCAAAACCATACGACACCCACACATGGACTTGACGTATTTCACATTTCACCAGCAACTAGAGCAGGGCCATGAGGAAGCTATGAAACAAGCCGTGCAGGCTATGAACAGTAGCCCTGGCCTTGAGAGGCTCGAGGCGCGGCAAACGCAAGATTTTCAGCAAGGCATGACGGCGGTACTGGACTACCTGGAGGGATTTTGGATGGGACTCGAACATCGACTCGCCAATGTCGGGCAACTAGCCCAGAACGAAGCGCGAACGATGGTCGCTTAACAATACGGGGCAGGCGTCCGAACATCGGTTCGAGTCGGGATGCACGGAGGGGCATATGAAACGGCCTTGGATCAGCCGGTATGCTGCCGGAGTACCCGCGAGTGTCGATTACCCCGAATGGGCCGTGCCGGATCTTCTACGGCACTCAGCCGCACGAGCGCCGGACTCGTCCGCGCTGCTCTTCTATGGATCCCGCATCTCCTATCGCGACCTTGATGATTTGGCGACGCGTCTGGCGTTCGCCCTGCGGCGGCTCGGGGTACGGCAAGGCGATCGAGTCGCATTGATGCTCCCCAACATCCCACAGGCAGTCATCGCGTACTACAGCGTCCTGAAGGCCGGAGCCATTGTCGTTCCCACCAATCCTCTCTACGTTGAACGAGAACTCCAGATACAAGTAATGGACTCCGGCAGCGACACCATCGTGGCCCTTGACCTGTTCTACCCGCGTATCCAGGCGGTCAAGACCGCGACGTCTCTTCCCAAGCGCATTATCATCACCAGTATTCGAGATTTTCTCCCTCCGTTAAAGAAATTCCTGTATCCCCTCAAAGCTCGGCTGGCTAAACGATGGATTTCCGCTCCGACCGGACCATCGATATACGACTTTCTTGAGCTGCTCAACACGACTTCCACTATGAATGGGGACCATCTTTCGGATTTGCCGAGCGTTCACCCGGATGACCTCGCGCAACTCCAATACACGGGTGGGACCACCGGCATACCAAAAGGCGTGATGCTGACCCACCGAAACGTGGTCGTGAACACGCTTCAAGGGCGTGCCTGGGATCCGCATTTTCAAGACGGCCGAGAACTCTTCCTGGGAGCAATCCCCTTCTTCCACTGCTACGGCCAGAGTACCTGCCAAAACTTGGCCATCGCGACTGGTTGTCCGATCATCCTTCTTCCGCGTTTTCATCCCGACGAGGTGGTCAAAACGATCCATACACATCGCGCTACCGTTTTCTCGGGAGTGCCGATGATGTTCGCGAAGATCACCGAGTTCCCGCATGTCGAGCGCTACAATCTCCGTTCTCTGCGGGTCTGCCTATCCGGTGCAAGCCCGCTGCCGGCGGAGGTGCAGGAGCGGTTTGAGCGGACAACCGGTGTGAGAATCGCAGAAGGCTATGGGCTGAGTGAGGCAGGACCGACCACGCATTGTAATCCTCTGGAGGGCACACACCCACCAGGAACGATGGGCCTCCCCTTCCCGGATACGGAGGCGCGTGTGGTCGACGCCGAGACAGGACTCCAGGACGTTCCCGACGGTGAAGCAGGCGAATTGATCGTGAAAGGCCCACAGGTCATGCGCGGATACTGGAACAAGGAAGAGGACACGCAGGCGGTCTTACGCGACGGTTGGCTGTTCACCGGCGACCTCGTGCGCAGAAACGACGAGGGCTACTTCTTCTTCGTCGACCGCAAAAAAGACATCATCAAATCCCGAGGGGAGACTGTCTACCCGCGAGAGGTTGAAGAGGTGTTGCTCCAACACAAGGCGGTCTCTGAGGCGGCCGTCGTTGGAGTCCAAGATCATCTGTACGGAGAAATAGTCAAAGCCTATGTCGTGAGAAAAGCTGGATCGTTCGTCACGGAACAGGAATTACTCCAACACTGCGCCAGATGGCTGGCGCTGTACAAGATTCCGTCGGCTGTTGAATTCCGCCAAGAGTTGCCACGCACGGTCATCGGCAAGGTCCTACGCCGGACGATGCGCGACGAGGCCGTTCGTGTGAGCGAGGCCGAAACGGCTCAACATCAGACGGTGTGAAAGGGGCTCCCATGAATGATCTCGTGATCGTAGCCGGCGTACGGACTCCGATCGGGAACTACGGCGGAGCCTTGAAGGACGTGCCGGCGCAGAAACTCGGGGAACTGGCGGTACGCGAGGTTATTGCAAAAACCGACATCGATCCGACCGTAATCGATGAAGTGATCTTTGGCTGTGTGGGGCAACCAAGCGATGCCTATAACATCGCCCGCGTCATCGCCCTCCAATCTGGCCTCCCCATCACAACTCCAGCCTATACGGTTCAGCGCAATTGCTCATCAGGCCTCCAGCCGTTCGTAAATGCTTACCAGAACCTCCAAAGCCAGGATGCCAATGTCCAAATCGTGGGCGGCGTCGAGAATATGAGCCGTGCCCCCTATCTCTCGCGAGATATGCGCTGGGGCAAGCGGCTGCGGCACGCCGAGTTCATCGACAGTATTTGGGAAGGATTGACGGACCCCGTTTGCGGCCAATTGATGGGCCGAACCGCGGAGACGTTGGCAGAAGAATTTGGAATCGGTCGTGCGGAGCAGGACGGATTCGCGGTGGAAAGTCATCGCCGCGCGTTTAAGGCCGTGAGAGAAGGCCGGCTGAAAGAGGAGCTCGTGCCCGTCAGCGTCACCAAGTCGGTGGCCGGGCGCGAGGTTCCGCCGCTCGTGGTGACACAAGATGAAGGCCCAAACATCGGGCTGACCGAGCCACAGTTGGCCCTCTATCCGCCGCTCTTTAAGGAAGGTGGAACCGTCACGGCGGGGAACAGTTGCCCGCTCAACGACGGGGCTGCCGCTGCCATTGTCATGTCTGCGGAGCGGGCACGGGATCTTGGCTTGCGTCCACTCGGCCGTGTGAAAAGCTATGCCTTCGTGGGAGTGGACCCAGCCCGCATGGGTATCGGGCCGGTAGAGGCACTTCCATCGGCACTCAAGCGAGCAGGACTCCGTTTGACGGATCTCGAACTGATCGAGGTGAACGAAGCGTTTGCCGCTCAGTATCTTGCCGTCGAACGATTGTTGGGACTCAAACGAGAACTCGTCAACGTCAACGGTGGCGCCATCGCCTTGGGCCATCCGGTCGGCATGACCGGCGCACGTCTTGTCATCACGATTCTGCACGAGATGCGACGACGCGGCGCCGCGTTGGGAGCCGTGGCTCTGTGCGTCGGTGGAGGACAGGGAGCGGCCATGGTGCTGGAACAGATATAAACCGCACGCTCGTTAAAGGAGCATGCCATGTACATCTATAAAGTCGGCGTTGTCGGTGCGGGAACGATGGGAGCCCAAATCGCAGAGGTTGTGAGCTATGCGGGCATCCCGGTCGTAATCGCGGATGTCAATGAGGCCTTGGTGAACCGAGGCCTCGATTCGGTCCGAGCAATCTATCAAGCACGAGTCGACAAGGGGAAAATGACCGCGGAGCAACTGGAGGAAAAGATGCTGCTGGTGACCGGCTCGGCCGGTCTAGACGGCTTCAAGAATGTCGATCTCGTGGTCGAGGCGGTGTCGGAGGATGCCAAACTCAAGGCACAGGTCTTTCACGAGTTAGACCAGATTTGTCCGCGAGGCACGATCCTCGCCAGTAACACGTCGGCACTGTCCATCTCAGCTCTTGGTGCCGCCACGACAAGGCCGGACAAGGTGCTGGGGATTCACTTCTTCAATCCCGCCTATGTGATGCGGCTGGTCGAGGTGATACCTGGGCTCGCGACCTCGACTCAGACGCTCGATGATGCGGTGAGTTTTACTGAAAGCATCGGGAAGCTGCCGATCATCGTGAAGGAGTGCGCCGGCTTCTTGGTGAATCGTGTGCTGATGGCCTATGCGAATGAAGCCGTTCGCACGTTGCAGGAAGGCGCGGCCACACTCCAAGAAATCGACCAGGAGATGGTATCATTCGGCATGCCGGTCGGCCCGCTCGCCCTCTTGGATGCGGTGGGTCTTGATATCTCATACGAGGTCGCGCGCATTCTGTGCCGCAGCTACGGGCCCCGCATGACACCGGCTCCCCTGCTTGAAACCATGCTCAAGGCCGGCCGTATGGGAGTCAAATCCGGCCACGGTTTCTATGACTACGCCAGCCGAGAAGAAGACCGAGATCAGGGGCTGGAACACCTCCTCCAAAAGTTCAGGTCGGATCCCCGGCACGGTGCGAGTCGGTGGAGTCGATCGCGGCTCCTCCTGGCGATGACGAACGAGGCCGTCACGGCATTTCAAGAAGGAGTCGCCTCAGCCGGTGACATCGATCTGGCGATGGTAGCAGGGATCGGCTACCCCAAAGACAAAGAAGGTCCGCTACATTTCGCAGATCGACTTGGGATCGATCAGGTCCTGCACGAGCTGGAAGACTTCGCTCAGACACTCGGGCCGCGCTTCTGGCCGGCGCCGATGTTGCGCAGGATGGTGGATGCGGGCTTCACCGGGCAGATGGCCGGACGGGGTTTCTTTACATACTAAGGAGGCGTCTCATGACCACCACCACGACGGGTACCATGCTCAGTTGCAAAATCGAAGAGGGCGTTGCACTGATGACTCTCGATCATCCACCCGTCAATGTCCTCACGCCCGAATTGCTTACGGAATTGGACGGTGTGTTCGACCTGCTCGCCAAAGATGACGCCGTAAAGGCTGTGGTGCTCACCGGCGCGGGCCGGTACTTTGTTGCGGGAGCGGATATCCAAGTACTGGCCGCAATACCTTCTTCAGCAGAGGGCGAAACGATGGCGGAAGCAATGGCCCGCCATGGACAGACCATTTTGAACAAGATTGAGAATTGTGCGAAACCGGTCATTGCAGCGATCAATGGCGCCTGTTTAGGGGGAGGCTTGGAATTGGCCATGTGTTGTCACATCCGCCTAGCAGCCGAAGGCGCCAGACTGGGTCATCCGGAAATTAACCTGGCCATTATGCCTGGATTCGGCGGCACGCAACGTCTTCCCAGGCTGATCGGGCAATCCAAAGCCATAGAACTGATCCTTACAGGCGAGCCTATCTCAGCTCGAGAAGCCATGAATCTAGGTTTGGTGTCTCACGTGGTATCCGTTGATGACCTCCTGCGACAAGCGCGCGGACTGGCGCGTACGATGGCCACGAAAAGCCAAGAGGCACTCCGTGCGTCGCTTAGGGCGGTTCGCCAGGGGAGAGCACTAAGTCTTTCGGACGGCTTGGATCTCGAGGCTCGGCTCTTCGGACAACTGTGTGGTACCGAAGACCGAAAAGAAGGAGCGGCAGCCTTTTTGGAAAAACGGCAGCCACGGTTCAAGGACCGCTAGCCCTACGAAGACAGCAGCGTAACATCATGCAAGCTCAACGTTCGACAAAATTGGCCTTAGCCCTCGCGGGTGGAGGGTTCACGGGGTACCTTTTCGAAGTCGGCGCCTTGACCGCGCTGGATGATCTCTTCGGCGAATCGTTCACCAGTAACGATTTCGACACGTATGTCGGCGTGAGCGCCGGATCAGCGGTCGCCGCCCTGCTTGCCCAGGGTGTCAAGCCGGAAGAGATCCTCGATACGAATTTGTCCGGGACACGTCCCTACTACTTTGAACATCGAGATATCTTCAGACCGGCGATCGGGGAAGGTATGAAGACGTTCTGGCGAGCGACAAAGCAACTGATGCCGTTGTTGGAACTGTACATCAGAAATTATCACGAGATGACGGCGATCGACCTGCTGGATAAGGCTCAGGATGCGCTCCCCAGTGGCATCTACCGATTAGAGCCCTTTGCCAAGTATCTGGAGAAAACGTTCACGGCCAAGGGGCTCGGCCTCCGGTTTACCGATCTTCGTAAAGATCTCTATATTCCGGCCATCGATCTGGAATCTGGGGACAGCGTCATCTTCGGCGAAGAGGGCTGGCGGGATATCTCCATTGCCCAGGCTATCACCGCCTCCTCTGCCGCCCCGATCTATTTCTGTCCTGTGCGCATCGAGGGCCGCGATTATGTCGACGCGGGAATCGGGCGACCCGCATTTTTCGACCTGGCCGTCGCCAAACAGGTAAATCTCATGGTCATGATCAATCCGATGACTCTCATTCCCACGCTCTGTGCGTCGTGGCGCGAATCGTCTTGCGCCCCACGCATTTGCCACCTCCGGGATAAGGGATTCTTGACGATCGGCGAGCAGGCAGGTCGCATCAACTTCGATGCGCGCTTTTCGCAAGCGCTGGCCATGTTCCGCCAGGATCATCCCGATAAAGAACTGCTGATGATCACGCCTGGCCCACACGATGCCCTCTTGTTTGAACGGAGTTTTCTGAGCTATCAGGACCGGGTGCACCTCCTACGAGCGGGATATCTGTCGGTCGTGACGCTGGCGCGCGATCGTTACAACGACCTGCGGACGCAGTTCGCGCGCCATGGGATCACGATTGTGCATGCCGAATTTGAGAAACGAGTCACCACGCGCTTGTCTCAGCTTGACCAGGTGATATCTTCGTCCGCTCGACCAAAGCGACCGGCTAAAGACGTCCCCATGGGAATCGGACACTCCAGTGCTGCCTTGCCCCAAGGGAAGTAGGAGGGGGAACGGGATGACGAGGGGAGAAAGGAAACCACTCTTCCAGGGATCGCTCGCAGTCGCCGAAGCCTCGCGGGATCGGACTCCCTATTCGGGTTTTCTGTCGGGCCTGTTCGAAGGGATCGTGCGCCGTGATCTCTTCCGATCACAGTCGATCCCACGCGCCAGCGAAGCAACGGAAGACTTCCTGACACGTCTGCGTCTCCTTCTCATCGAGAAAGTGGACCCGGAGCAGATCGACCGATCAGGAGAGCTTGGCGAGGATGTGCTGGCCGCACTCAAGGACATCGGCGCCTTCGGCCTGAAAATTCCCACAATTTACGGAGGGCTCGGCTTCACCCAGTCAGACTACCACCGTGTGGCGATGCTGTTGGGAAGCCATGATGCCGCGACCACTGTGCTGATTTCGGCGCATAACTCCATTGGAGCGGCGGAACCGGTCAAGCTCGTCGGGAACAGCGAACAGAAACGGCGATTGTTACCACGCCTGGCGCAAGGCGACATTTCAGGTTTTGCGCTGACGGAAAAGGGAGCCGGCTGCGATATTTGGGATCTCCGAACCTATGCCCTTCCGGTACGAGAGCAGGGCGCCCTGGTGGGCTATCGACTGACCGGAGAAAAATTGTATACGACGAACGCGCCTCGCCAAGATAACGAGTTCTTGGCGTCGCTCCTGGTGGTGATTGCTCAAATCGTGAACGAACCTTACGAAGTCACTCGTCTCAAGTCAGACCGGCGATTTGGGGCCTTCGTCGTCGATACCCGCACACCTGGGTGCCGTTGTGCCAGACTCCATTATATGGGCGTGCGAGGCATCTACAATGGCACTGTACAGTTTGACAACGTCTTCGTCCCGGTAACCGACCGGTTGGGAGAAGAGGGAGAGGGGTTGCGACGCGCATTGGAAAGTTTGACCGTGGGTCGGCTCACCCTACCCGCCGCCTGCTTGGGAAGTCTGAAGCAATGTCTGTGGTTGGCCCGACGCCGGGCGCAACAGCGCGTGCAATATGATCGTCCGATCGGCGAACACACGGATATTGGGGCGAAGATCGTACGTATGGCCTCGCGGGTCCTGGCGCTGGAAGCATTGGTCACGATTACAGGCGACTGGGTTGATACTAAAGTTGATGTGCGACTTGAGTCGGCCGCCGCCAAAATTCTTGCCACCGAATGGCTGCTCGAATCGGTACTCGATCTCTTCCGCATTTATGGCGGTCGCGGCTTTGAAACATCCGAATCGCTCAGGCTCCATGGGGATCAACCGGTGCCGATCGAGCGCATGGTCCGCGACGCGCTCATCAACGTTATTTGGGAGGGGACAAACGGCATCTTGACCCTCTGGATCGGGCGGGAAGGGTTGGCCGAGTATGTCGCCCAGGGAAAGGCCTTCTTGGAATTCCAGATCGGCGAGATGGTGCAAGCCTTGCCATTCTTCGCCAAAGTCGCGGGCCGTTCCCTTGACCGCTTCCCCCGTTTCGCTCGATGGCCGACGTCCGCTGGACTTGAATCGCCATGGGAGCGGTTTGTTACGAAGAAGTCCCGAGATCTCGCACAGAAGTCGCTCTGGGCCGCAGCCCGTCATCGTCAAGGCCTCGCGCGCAAGCAGCTGTTGATGGCAGGTTTAGTCAAAGCCGGGATGCAACTCTTTGCGGTGGAAGCGCTATCGTGGTACGTATCACAGCAGGTCGTCCGGGATCAGCCGTTGACGGATGAGCTTCTGGAGCACTTCGGCTCACAAGTGAAAGAAGCGTTTGATCCGACGTCCTTGCTTTCTCTGAAGCAACCGTTGTGGCAAGACGATTCTCGAGTGTTCCATCTGGCGCAGGATATTCTGGTCGGTAAGGCGGAGTGGTTGGAAGAAGGGATTCTTGCCTGGCGCCCGGAGCACGGTCGGGAAGACCAACTTGTGTCCACGGGAGAACGGCTGACAGGATTGCCTGCGAAGCAATGAGTGACGGGAATAGGGAAGGGTCAGCGATGATGAGGCCAGGATGACGGACGTTGCAGAATACTTTGAAGCGGTCAAGAGCCGGTATGGCTTGAGCAGCGATTACGCATTGGCAAAGAAACTCGGGATTGCCCAGCCGGAAGCCAACCTCATGCGACGCGGGATGAAAATCCCCAACCCGGAAGTCTGCATCAGGATCGCCAAACTGCTCGACAAGAATCCGGTAGAGCTCTTGCTGGTCGCGCAGAAAGATAAGGCCCCCCGGCAGGCCAAGGAATACTGGACCCTGGCGCTGACGGCGGTCGACGTGATGCTCCACGTCCCCAAGAATCCGAAATACATTCCCCGCAAGGTGGAAGCCATCGGGAAAGAGCTGCGCGAATTGGAGACGCAGACCTTGACCTATCAAGGAGGCGAGGCGAATGCCGAAGCGGTCCGACTGGTTCAAACAGCTGAGCATTCGATCGACGCATTGATGGAGCGATGGAATATCTGGAAGAAAGGCGAGGCGCTCTATCCAAATTATCTCTTGGCGAACCAGGAGGCCGTGAAACGTGGCGTGGTCATCCGTCGTCTATTGGTTCTGACACGAGAGCAAGTGGGGCAGGAATCGGTCGTGACTGACGCCATTCAGGTCATGGACGACCAACAGCGAGTCGGGATCAAGATCTTCTATTCGTTTCGCGAGGAGCTGGAGCGTGCTCCCGCGTTTCAACGTTTTGAAGAAGACTACAAGCGCCAAGGCGCGGCGAGAGATCTCAACGCCGCAATGTTTGACCGAGAAATTCTTATTTTCTCCCAATCCTATGGTCAGGTACAGCTTGGCGTCGTCGGAACGCCCACGCCCATCACCATGATCAATCAATTGCAGATCACATGGAAGCCGGAGCTTCTCCGCGATCTGGACCCTGCACCACTTTTTGATATGACGCGGTACGTGTTCGACTATTCTAGTCCTCAGGCTTTCAAGACAGAACTGAGGCGCTTTGCGAGATCTGCCACATGAAATTTCCATCCGAACCGTTCAAGATCAAGGTCGTGGAACCTATACGCCGAACGACACGTGAGGAGCGGGATCGGTTGTTACGCGAGGCCGGATACAATCTGTTTCAGATCCCCGCCGAGAGCGTCTACGTTGATCTGCTCACCGACAGCGGCACGTCGGCCATGAGCGACCGACAGTGGGCAGGACTGATGCTAGGGGATGAGTCTTACGCAGGCAGCAGGAACTACTACCACCTGGAAGAAACCGTCCGGACGATCTTCGGCTACAAGCATGTCATTCCTACGCACCAAGGACGGATGGCTGAAAATCTCCTTTTCTCGACGGTCCTCAAGCCCGGTATGTGCGTCCCCAACAACATTCATTTCGACACGACGAGGGCCAACGTCGAGCATCAACGCGCGGAGGCGCTTGACCTCGTGATCAAAGAAGCCTACGACCCGCATTGCGAGTTGCCCTTCAAGGGGAATATGGACCTCCATCGGCTCGAGGAGACTATTCATCGCGTGGGCCGCGAAAGCATTCCGCTCGTGGTGATCACCATCACCAATAACAGCGGTGGAGGCCAACCGGTGTCGATGAAGAATATCCGCCAAACCCGAGCGTTGCTCAATCGCTATGGCATTCCGCTGTTCTTCGATGCCTGCCGATTCGCGGAAAACTGCTTTTTCATCAAAGAACGGGAGCCGGGCTATGCAAACGCATCTGCTGACGATCGCGCGGGAACTGTTCAGTCACGGCGACGGCTGCACCATGTCTGCCAAGAAGGACGGTCTCGTGAACATCGGTGGGTTCTTGAGCCTCAACGATGACCGGTGGGTGCAAGAGATCACAAATAGGCTGATTCTTGTGGAAGGATTTCCCACCTATGGAGGGCTGGCCGGACGCGATCTCGAAGCCATGGCAAGAGGACTTGAAGAGGTTCTCGACGAAGAATATTTGCGATTCCGTATCGGTCAGGTTCGCTATATGGGCGAACTATTGGAAGGAGGTGGAGTGCCGATTCTCAAACCGATCGGGGGGCATGCGATCTACCTCAATGCGAAAGAATTCCTCCCCCACATCCCACTGTCCCAATTTCCTGGCCAAGCGCTGGCTGTCACGCTGTATCGGGACTACGGCATCCGTGGGGTCGAAATCGGTACGCTTATGTTCGGGAAAAAGGATCCTGTGACAGGCCGGATTATTCATCCTGAGCTTGAAATGGTCCGGCTGGCCATTCCACGACGTGTCTACACGAACATGCAGATTTCCTATGTCGCAGAATCGATCACCGAACTCTATCAGAGACGCGAGCTGGTTCACGGCCTCGCGTTAACTTACGAAGCGCCGGTCCTGCGTCATTTCACGGCCCGCTTTGCGGAACTCCAAGAGTCGTCACCACTGCAAGCCGCTTGAAGGAGCAACGTGGCCGATTTGTTTCAAGGGTTCGAGCGGATCGAAGAGGCCCGAGAACGGTTGACCGGCCAGAGTTTTATGGCTGGCCTATTTTCCGGGAAGCCCGACTTTGCACTCTTGCTCGTTCCAGAGGAATCCGCAGAAGACAGGGCCGCCTGGGAAGAATTCCACCCACGCCTGGAGGCTTTCCTCACAGCGAATGTTGATCCTGATGAAATCGAGCGAACGGCGAAGATCCCTGACTCTGTTCTGAAAGGACTCTTCACGCTCGGGGCATTCGGGATGAAAATTCCTCGTCAGTATGGAGGGCTCGGGTTTTCGTACACGAACTACGGTCGCGCGCTCATGCTCATGGCCAGCTGGAGCAACGCCTTGGCCCTCACTGTTGCCGTGCCACAATCGATCGGCATCGCCATGCCAATCTTAATGTTCGGCAACGAGGATCAGCGGCGCAAGTACCTGCCCCTTGTCGCACGGGAAGCCGTCTCGGCCTTTGCACTGACGGAACCGATCACCGGCTCTGACGCCGCAAACATTGCGACCGAAGCTATCTTGGATTCTTCAGGAACGATGTTTGTCGTGAACGGTGAGAAACTGTGGTGCACCAATGGCCCCATCGCGCGGTACCTCACCTTGATCGCACGGGTGCCGGCCAAGCGCGAACAACAAGATGGACAACGGGCCTTTGAGGCGGTTCGCAACGGAAAAGGAGCGGATGAGCTGGTTCATACCGCCTTCATCCTCGATATGCAGACACCTGGTGTCCATGTACGACAGCAGTGCCAATTTGAAGGGTGCCGTGGCATCGAGAACGCACACATGACTTTCACAGACGTGCATATCCCGAAGGAAAATGTCATCGGTGAAGTAGGTCGGGGGCTTAGATACGCCTTGACTATCCTCAACGTGGGTCGGGCTGTCAGCATCCCTGCCATTTGCTTGGGTATGGCCAAACAAGCCTGGCAACCGACGATTGATCGGGCCAATCAGCGACTTACCTTTCAGGAACCGCTCAGTGCCAGGCAGACACAACGTATGAGAGTGGGCCGCATGGCCTCGAACCTCTTCGCCATGGAGGCGCTTGCCACCACTGTGTGGCGAATCGCGGATCAACATCGTTTCGATATCCGAATCGAGGCCGCCATTGCCAAGCTCTTCTGCTCTGAAAAGACAATTGAGTTCTTGAAAGACGCCCAAATTCTCTTTGGAGGGATGGGGTACGAAACAGCCCATTCGAAGTGGCTTCGTGGAGAGCCTGCGTTCGGCATCGAGCAGCTGGTCCGCGACGCGGAGATGTATCGAATTGGAGAAGGCGCCACCGACATTTTGCGCCCGTTCGTCGCGCGTGAAGGTCTCGACATACACCTTGAGCGTGCAGGGGCTCTCTTCGGCGAGCACGCGACAGGCGTTCGTTGGTTCGTCGAATTGTGGCGGCTGGTCAAATTCTATATTTCCTGGTATGGAAACCAATGGATAAGCCGCCGATTGCCGCCCCGATCAGAATTTCAACATCCGAAAGCCCGCGCTATACTGCTCTTCGTGGAACGAACAAGTCGTCGACTGGCACGGACAATTTTCTACGCCATGTTGCTTCATCGGCAGGCACTTCGAGATGATCAAGGGAGGCAAAACCGGATTGAAATGATCGGGGAAGATCTTCTGGTGATCGCAGCGACAGCGCTGTATGCCGAAGCACAGGAGCGAACTGCCGGACATCCGGAGGTGTGGGACCTCGCGGAAGAAATCTTTCGAGGGGCCACGCATCGTGTCGAGCAACACATCCGGGAACTTATCCGCAATCAGGATAGGGCCATGACTGCCGTTGGGGTGAAAGCGCTCAGTGGTACATACCCTTCACTCGTCGGTGGCATTATTCGGCGCACTCTCCAAGACTATTCACGACAAAAGAATGCTCCTAAGGCCAGAGAAGAGAATGTGCGTAAAGTTGTCTGAAGTTTTCTGGATCGGTATTGAACGACTGCTTAAGGCTATCTCCAAAACAGAAAGCCCCCTATGCGTGCCTGGTTGATGGACTCCTATAGTGGAGTTGAACAGTTGCGGCTTGGGGAGGTGCCGGACCCTCAGCCCGGGCCGGCAGAAGCGCTGCTCAAAGTGAGATATGCGGCGCTCAATCCCGCGGATGCGTTTCTGGCGCAAGGGCTCTATCCAGCCAAACCTACCTTGCCACATATCCTTGGGCGGGACGGTGTGGGCAACGTTCTACAGGTAGGAGCTGAGGTAGATGGCATCCGCGTGGGCGAAACGGTTGGGATACTGCGCTGTGAAACGGGAGTTGAAACGCCTGGCACGCTGGCCGAGAAAGTCGTCGTGCCTGCGGAAAGTCTTGTCCGAACCCCCGCCGACTGGTCCTTCACAGAAATGGCGGGCGCTCCGCTGGTCTTCCTAACTGCCTGGCAGGCCCTGACACAGTGGAACGATCCACAGGGCCCTCCACCGGAAAGGTCAGTCCTCCTCGTGACAGGGTCATCAGGTGGAGTCGGCGTGGCGTCAGTGATGCTCGGAAAATCGATGGGTCTGATGGTCGTGAGTTTATCACGCGATGCGGAGAAGAGAGCCAAGCTGAAAGCGCTGGGAGCTGACTTCGTGTTTGATCCGGACGATACAAATCTTGTGAAGGCTGTCTCTGCTGCAATCGGTCTAAAGAAAGTGGACCTGGCTGTCGACTGCGTCGGTGGCAGGTTATTATCTCAAGTCATTGCCCTTCTCGGTTACGGCGGAAAGATCAGCATCGTCGGCAGGAGCAGTGGCACCGTGCCAGAGTTCAATACAGCAACCCTGTTGTTTCGCCGCATTCGCATGGGCGGTGTCTCGGTTGGTGACTATGCTGCCCATGCAGCCCAGGGTGCTTGGAAGGAGATTGTCCGTCGGCTGGAAATGATCGGACGCCGCCCACTGGTAGACAGTATCGTCCCGTTCGAAGAGGTCCAAAAAGGATTTGCACGGTTGACACAGGGCCCAATGGGGAAAGTGGTGGTACGCGTGGCTGCTCCAGGCCACTGACCCGGGTGCGTTGCTCTGTCTGGCCCCTGGTTTGTTCTACGCTCGAAGTTTCGCCCTGCACCGGCAAGCCCACCGGGTCTTTGATGGTTTCGTTCATACATTTGGTATAGGAATCGACAAAAGTGTGGTGGTGATTGAAGCAAAGGTTCTCGCACGAAGATTAATGACAGGACCCTATTAACTTATGATTGAGATGGGGGTGGTATTACAGACCAACCGCGCATCTTTGCCGACCAGAGTTCCGCAGCTGGTGGTGAGAGCGCGCCTACGGCGTCGACCAGTGACAGTGCGCCCACTAAGCCGCCTGTTGCATCCACGACCGGGACATGGCTGGCTCGGTGCCTAATCATCGCATGCATCGCGTCGGCCAAAATGGCATCCTCACGACATCGAACAGATACCCGGTTTTTGATAATCTCCTGAAGTGTGCCTGAGCTGGGGAGACTTTCTCGAGCAGCTTTGTCACTCGTTAGATCTAGTTCCGTCAGCGCTTGGACAGGCTCTCCATTCTCGCAGACAACCAGAATGGACATCTTCTGATTATTGATAGTTTCGCTCGCGTCTTCTAACGACATACTGGACTCTACGATGGCCACCTTCTGCGTCATAATGTCTCGCACGAGACGGTCTTCTCCACTCAGTACACCGTAGGTTTCATCATTCGTAGATTCCCCAATGATCCCGGAACGAGGGCGTGGGGAGACGGTAACGATATCATTCATAACCGTGTCGTTCTCCAAAATTAAATTTCGTCTGTGCTCCCTGCGCGATCCCCCACACGTTGAGACCGGACCATGATCAGCCCCTCACCGGTTTTCCGCAAAGGTTTACTTAAAGACGATTGGATCACCAGCTCTCTGACAAGTTGTTCCAGATCTTGGTTCAACAGCAGCACCGTGGCCCGAAGAGAATCCAGCATCTGCGTCCGTCGTTGCAGATCATTGGTCGTGTATACCCCTCCATCACCAAAGAACAGTTGCGCGCGAGTCGCTTCGAGTTCCGATCCTTCGTCTCCGAGTCGTCCCTCCAGCCTCCACCCGGCAATAGTTTCGTCTCGGTAGGTTCGTGGGCTTTCGCCTTCGCGCATCGGTCTCCGCAGAAAGCGCCAGATGGACGGCGGCAGGTACACTGGATCGTCCGTGTCTTCCCAGATTTCGCGCAAGATGTTATCAGGATGTCGGAATGACTCACCGGTCTCGTGATACAGCGCACTTACACCCAAAGCTCCGGCTACGGTCCCACCTATGATGGAGATAACGCCTTCGCCAACTCCACTAATATCTGCGATCGCGAGACCTCCCGACGCAACCGCTGCTGCTGCACCAACGATAATGGCAAGGAGCGTTTGCCGTCTGATCTGAGCATTCTCAGCCACTCGGAGACGATCGACGACCTGTAGGGATCGCTCGATTTCACAGGTAGTCTTCGCCACGGCACTTGACACTTCCAGCATCGCGAGCGTCACGCGACTAAGGATCTCCTGATGCACCGCTTGCAAGCGAAGAGCATCTGAAGTGGAATTGATTGATCGCTCCTCCAGAATTTCGAATTGATTGAGCAGAGGAAGAACATCAATCACCTGAGCCGTCTGAATCGCACGCCACGAGAACGATGTTGGTATACGCCCGATTGATTCCCTGGCTAACCTGTCATTGCGCCGATGTTCGAATACCGCCAAGGGAATTTTTCGAAGTTCGACCTGCTCGGCAGGAGCACTACATCGTCGTTCGTTAGTCTCACTGGGCCGTTGCCGGGTGAGACCGCTGATCAGTGCGCAGCCATCAGAGAAGACCAACAAAAACACGCAGAGAAACAACCGCACACTATGTGAAACGTCTATCCTTCTGCGCCTTTCGGGCTCCCACACAATGCCAACCTACGATGATTCATCCTACGATGATTCATCCTCAAGAACAGTGGTCCCACGGTAACGGAGTTTGAGCCATGGCTATACTGGTCATATCCCTAGTCAGACATTTGGGGAGCAGCAAGTACACCACGATAGGCCATCGAAATATTATGAGAACTCGCTATAATCCCCGCTCAGCTTTATTCATCCTGCTAGGGGTATTTCCAGGATCACTCACCCGACCAGATGTTTTATAGTGAAAGACCTATGGTACGATGAAATGGATCGAGTTAGTTTCGTGCCGCCTTCGCGTATCTTTCTGTGAAAACAAAAAGGGCGGCGTACCCAATTGTGCGGAAGGCCTATGTCGCTGCTCAAACCTACAATCCTCATCGCCGATGACCATCCGCTGGTGGCTGAAGGGCTCCAACAGCTGCTCGAGTCTGATTTTGAAATCCTTGGAACAGTGGGTAATGGCAACGAGTTAGTACAACAAGCGCAATCGTTGCGGCCTGACATCGTTCTGCTCGACGCCGTGATGCCTCCAGACAACGGCTTCAGCGCGGCTAGGCGTCTCAAAGAAACGGTACCTCACTGCCGAGTTATTTTCGTGACCATGCTTGATGAGCCTACGCACGTGAGTGAGGCATTTCGTGTGGGGGCCAGGGGATATGTTTTGAAACAGTCGATCTCGTCGGATCTCGTCAAAGCCATGCGGGCCGTGCTCAGAAATGAACAGTACCTTTCCCCTGGCATTATGGGGGAGGTTCGGGAGTCGGTGGAATATCCTTGGACCAAACCAGGCGGCTTCACCGTTGATCTGACTGAACGGCAACGCCAAATCCTGCAGCTTCTCTCGCGGGGAGATTCCACAAAAACGATTGCGGGAACGCTGAAGATTTCTCCCAAGACCGTCCTGTTTCACAAAACGAGCATCTTTAGGAAGATAGGGCTGCGTTCACCTAGCGACCTCACTAAGTTTGCTCTCACCCACGGCCTGACATCACTCACGACCTCGAAACGCAAAACGTAGAGACAGGGCAACAGTGCAGGAGCGAGGTTTTCTATTTGGGCGGGCAACTCTTGGACCGATGAACGCGAACTCTAAGATTCAGAGGGGACAACGGCTTGAAGCGTGATGATACCGTTGGCGATTGCGTATTTTGTCAGCTCCGGGCGAGTCTTCAGACCAAGTTCCTTCATGATGCGAGTGCGATGAAACTCGACGGTCTTCGTCGAGACATTCAGGATGGCGGCGATTTCTTTTGTGGAGCGCCCCTCGGCGACCAACTGCAGAACCTCACGCTGTCGTGGGCTCAAGGTATGGTCGAACTCGTTTCCCTCAGCCTCCCCTTCTTTCACCTGCGCCGGACGGTTGAGGTATTCCACAACCCCTTGGGCGACGCTCGGAGAAATATACGTGTTCCCCTTCAATACCTCTTTGACCGCGTGCTGAAGTTCATTGGAGAGCGATTGCTTAAGCACATATCCCGCTACACCGACGCGAAAAGCCTCCACGACAAAAACCTGGTCGGCATGCATCGTTAACATAAGGATTTTTGCCTTCGCATCCAACTGTTTAATTTGTCTAGCCGCATCCAACCCATTCAGTAAGGGTAACGAAATATCGATGATGATCAAGTCGGGGTGGGTCTCCGAAACGGCCCTGACCAGAGACCGCCCATCCGAATGAATGCCCACAACATCCACTTCGGATTCAAGGAGCTTGTGAATGCCCTCCGCTACCAATAGATGGTCGTCCGCGATCAATATTCGTGGTTTCATTGGAAGCCTCCCCTGCTATAGGAGCAGATCCGTTCGCATCTGAAAGAACAGGTCTGTTCGCACCTGCCTCCTTGTACCTAGGGGCTCAGTCTCCACCTTCGACATTTCGAAAGTCAAGAGCATTCCGAATCAGAAGAAGTGAAGTACGTGGAGGATTCGCGATCGGGATATCGAGCATGATCAGAGATGGGTATACTGGTGGAGTTTTCCACATCCGTCTGTGCGGACGATGGATGAACGGCGGTCTCTGTAAGCCGACCGTCAGCGCTTCGTCTTTCGGCCTTTGCGCTCAGCCGCCTTGGCTCGCCCTCCTTTCCGACCACCTGTGCGGGCCGGACTCTTGTCAACCGCTTTTCCTCGCCCGGAGCCGCCTGGCTTCTTCCCGCCCTTGTCGATTTTGTTCACGGTGGCCCATGCGCGGCGCTCGGCTTCGTCTTCGGAGACTCCCCTGCGGCGATAGCCCTTCTCGATCTTGGCGGCCTTCCGTTTTTGTTTTCCCGTATACTTTGATTTGTCTCCTCGCGACATAAGCCCTCCTTTTTCCGTGAGTATGCTTGGGCCTCCTCTCAGACGCACGATAAAACCTGAACATTATGAGGACACTTGTTTGAGAACTCCCCCGGAAACTGCAGCATCCTCGCCCTTTGTCGCGAGGTCTCCCAATGAGACAATGCCCACCAATTGTTTTGACCTCGACAGGATTGGCAGTCGGCGAATCTGTCGCTCCGACATCAGACGAGCAGCCTGGGCCGAGTCTTCATCCTCATAACAATAGTGCATCACATCCGTCATGACCTCCTTAATGCGGGTCATTTTTGGTTCACGACCGGAAGCCATAACTCGAACGACCAGATCTCGATCGGTCAGCATCCCGATAAGTCGTTCACCGTCACAAACAGGGATCGACCCCACGTTCAACTTGGTCATTCGAAGGGCGGCGTCTGCGGTCGTCGCGTCCGGGCTTATCACTTCCACCTCGCGTGTCATAATATCTTTTAGTTCAGGCATGGGATACTCCTCCTTACAGTATTGAGTGTCCTAGAAACGCAATTGCATCGCGCGGCTAACCTCGCCAGCCGGCCCATTCTTCAACCCATCGCAATGGTCGTTCGTAGTGTCACCAGCGTCATCCCCGCCACGCCGATGGCCAACCAAAATTGTCTCAAGGCGATGGCCATCCGATCTCGGCCGACATCAAGAGAGACCTCGGAAGAGAATCTCGCCCAACGTCACAATAACCGCGGCCGCTCCTACCACCAGCATGTGCGTTCGCAAGCCAACCAATCTGAGCACCCAGCGCTACCGGCAGCGTCACGTTCAATCAACCAACGATTCATCTCATGTCCCCCTCATACTTTAAACAGGTCAAAGGAGAAGCTAGAAAAATCCCTCGATATAGGACATTCGTTCCCTAGAATCTTTTGAAGTAACGTTCCAGCTTAATCTCGCTGCCTACC
>CABVRV010000001.1:56109-61803 GCA_902500755.1 uncultured Nitrospira sp. | reverse complement strand
ATTCGTTCCCTAGAATCTTTTGAAGTAACGTTCCAGCTTAATCTCGCTGCCTACCACCCACAAAGCCATGTTTGGCGTGGGAACTCGGCCTGAAGTTCTGTGTCCTATTCGTGCAATAGGCTCTCTCAAGTCAAGGTCATCGGCTGCTGGAATCAGCGTTGTTCGATATTTCTAGGGAAGCTTGTCTCCCAAACTAGGTGGGAGACTAGTCAAGAATCAATCGGATCATGCTAATGATGAATGGAAACGGGTTCATCATTC
The DNA here is from genome assembly GCA_902500755.1 of uncultured Nitrospira sp. Lineage (GTDB taxonomy): Bacteria > Nitrospirota > Nitrospiria > Nitrospirales > Nitrospiraceae > Nitrospira_D. Next base: position 61,542 of record CABVRV010000001.1, on the reverse strand, counting down.
TTCGATGTCCAGCCAGCTCGCAACAGATTCGTCCAGCACATGCGTATGATGAATATATGAGATGAATCTATGAAAGGAGGTCCAGCCTTCAGCAGAATCAAGAGTTTCACGCAACCGCATTCAGTTCCTATTCCTATATGTTTGACAACATTCGATAGCGAAGGATGCTTGCAACAATTAATTCACCTTACTAACCAGAGGAGACTGTTCATGAAGAATTTAATGATCTGGAGCATCGGTTTGGCCTTGCTGGGTGCGGTCGGATGTCAATCGATGACCGGCAAGACGGCAGGGCGAACGATGAGTGATGCGGGCATTACGGCTTCCGTCCAGGCGAAACTGACAGCCGATAAAGTATCCAATTTCTCACGAATCGATGTGGATACGGAGCGAGGAATCGTCACGCTGAACGGAGTCGTCCCATCGACACAGGAAAGGGAACGGGCAGGCCGTCTGGCGAAAGAGGCAGACGGGGTCAGAGGGTTGAACAACAACCTACAGATCCAGAGCCAATCACCGCAATCGATGAATTAGGCGATCTCAGGGGCGGCGAGGTGAGCAGAGCAATCCTATGCTCGCCCATCCAGCCGCCTACATTCATGTGGCTAAAGGAGGGGTTCTGCCATGATGCACTCGTCCGACAAGGGTGACTGGGGGCTTTGCACGGAGTGTAAGTGGTGGCAAGTCGAGCCGAATGCCACGATCGCCGAAGAAACTGTAGGGTGTTGTATCGACGAGGATTTGCAATCCTACCGGCTCAGTATTACGGGGATGGTGGGTGTAATCGATTTGTTCAGGGTGCGCCGGCACGAGGCAGTGGCTCAAGTCGCCAGCCTCCGGAGGCAATTCCGAGTCGGTGAACCGCATTATTTCCCGAAGGAGGAACTCATGAGCAAACACGTAATGATGACCACAGAACCTTCGACCGATCTTTTGAATGTATTGAAGGAGGATCATCAGAGGGTCAAAGAGCTTTTTGAACGGTTTGAACAGACAGAAGATGCCGAGGAGCGCGCCGAGATCATCAAAACGGCGATCAACGAATTGGAAGTGCATGCTGAACTGGAAGAAAAAATCGTTTACCCCGCTTTTCTAGCCCTCATTGAAAAAGACGAGCTTATTAATGAGGCCCTTGAAGAACACCACGTCGTGCACCTCCTCATCAAAGAACTGAAGGGGGCGCGCGGGCACACGGGGCGGAGAGACGCGAAATTCAACGTCATTGTGGAAAACGTAAAACACCACATTAAGGAAGAAGAGGAACGTCTATTTGCTGAATCCCTAATTCTGGATTTGGACTGGGAAGCCTTGTCAGCGAAAGTCGAAAAGAGGAGGGCCCAGCTGACATCTCACACGCAACCGTCGAAGAGAAAGCGTTAGACGTTAACAAGACGATTTGCGTAACATCCGGAGTAAACATGATGTGCCATCCCGGACACACGCAAATTGTTGCCGCGCTGACATACGCTCTCTTTCATACGCTCTCTTTGACCCGCACGAATACAGTGTCTCGGTGCGACCTGGCCTCCACGGAGGCTGTTATGCCGGAGTTAAAAAACGGTGCGTACTCGGTCGCTGGAGACACCCACCCTCATCCCTGGCGTTCCGATGAGGACAGGGAAAACTTTTGGCTCACTATGTCTAGAAGAGCTTCTTAAAGGTCATGCCCGAAAGTCTGTTTGAAGCACGGATCATAGTACTGTTGATAGGTGCTTCTCCGACCCAGATGGAGTTCCAGTCGGATAATCGAAGTTTCCCCCTTCTCCGTTTCGAGGGAAATGAGGCGGCCCGGGGGACGCAAAGACGACGGACAAACGTGAATGCCGATGACGCCCGTGATCAGCACCCGAAGCGGCGATGTCTTCGGATCTATAATCTCTGGAACCAAAGTGAGCACCAGATTCTTCTTCGCGGCATCCCAGGCGACGCTATGAAAAAATGCCGGCAGACCAAACCCTGATACCCGGTCCCGGGATAAGTCCGTGACTATCCACCCTGCATGCCAAAAGGTAAAGCGGGCAAGCAATTGAGTGTTTCCCAATTCAGAACTCTCATCTTCAGCCCGACTGTTGCCGGCTGCTGCAACTGCTGTCTCAACGCCCACTACGTACCCTCATTTTGACCAATCACCCCACAAATCATAATTCAGAAAGCAGAGGGACTTGCACTGGCAAAACCTCTAGTGTCATCGATGAAAATAATATGGTGCTGGGGCCGATTGTTTCTTCGCGTTCACTCGACTTACGAATCACGTGTCACGCCGGATGCGTTGACTACGACAGTACCATTTCGATGCAGAATATTGGTGATCTCGCCGATCATAATATCATCTGCATCATCTGCCCTGACACTCACAACCGTTCCACCCCGCTGAGCGCCTTCCGAATGCATAGCCTGGTTCGAGGGGCCGAAACCAAGAGTCTGAGCGAGACTTTTCCAAAAGCCTCTTGTCGACGTATCGGTTCCACCAGTCAGTTGCACACCCGCTCGATCATAGACTTGTACATCAATCGTGGGAATTTGGAGAGCAAGAATTTCAGACCTGGCCTGCTCCGCCTGCATGGGATTGTCAAATACACCTATAACAGTGTTGTCCATTATGGAGCTCCTTTCTCGGTTCCTACGATTGGAACCTCGTGACTTTTAGGTCATCACAGCCTTGACGATCCGCACACCACTTGGCGTTGGCGACGACAAATTCACCGTCGTAGGAGATTGATGTTGCAACAGCCGTGCCTTACTAACTCTCTGGGAATCACCGACTGTGCAAGAAAATCATCGTCTTTAGGAAGGTGCACCACGCTCTAGTTGAGCCGGCATTAGACAGGTTGTCGGTGGGCAGACAAGTTGTCTGTGTTCACGATTGCGGAATTGATTACTTAGTAAGACAAAAGACCGACAAATACGCCGAGACATTAAGGATTCATCAGTTCATCCGATTACTGTAACGCGGCAACGCATGCCGCTTCAGGCTGTCCTCGAACAGATCTCTATTGATTACCTGGCCGGCAAGGGCTCCTTGCCCAGCCGCAATGATCATCTGGCAGTTCGACGGTGTTACGCATCCAGCTGCGTACAGCCCAGGCACAGTTGTTCGCATAGAATGGTCGATGATCACCTGGCCTTCCTCGTCCAGTTCCGCACCGGCGCCTGCCGCCAAATCGTGATGGTACACATCGCCCCGGGTCGTAAACGCCGCGTCGACTTTCAGAGATTTGCCGAGCTCAAATGTAAGCGAGGTGAGCTGTCCATTGTTATGTACCAGAGAATGGATGCGACCCTGCCGGATCGGCACGTCGTATTCATTAAGCCACCCGGCACGGACGGCGTCCCATTGCATGACTCGTCCATTCGTGCAAATGATGACATGGCAGCTGAACGCCAGCATGGCCAACGCATAGTCAGCCGCTTCATTATTCCATCCGATAATGACGATGTGTTGACCCTGCAGACGAAAAGCATCGCAATCCTTGCAGAAAAACAAGCTGCGGCCTAAGCACTCCCTTACTCCTGGAATCTGAGGGGGAAGATGAGTAAGGCCTGTTGCCACCAACACCCGCCGGGCGCGATACATCGTGCCTGATCCTGTGAGACAGAATATATCGCCGTCGGGGACCAGCGAACTGATATCGTCCTTCATGACCACCGCTCCGAAACGGAGGGCCTGTTGCATACCCCGTGCAAGGAGAACCGATCCCTCAATTCCATCAGGAAATCCCAGATAATTCTGAACATCCTTCTCCCACTGGGCCATGGAGCGGTTCGTGTGAATCAGCAAAGTGTCGCGCCGGCTTCGGCCGAGATAAATGGCGGCGGAGAGGCCCGCTAAACCTCCTCCAATGATAATGACATCCCAAGGAATGACGGCGGGAGCAATACCTTCACTATTCTGGCGTGCCTTGTCCATGATGAACCACAGCAGTATAGTATGTGCTGGTAGGATTAGAGATACTCGTAGTTCCCCTAGCAGATTGATTTCATATGAACCGATGTTTTCATCAGGATACTAAGTGGGAACCGATGCCCTTCGGGGACCAGTGAGAGTATGCGAGACAGTATCCCGAAAAAAAGATGGCCACATGAATGCAAATATCATCCAGGATATCTTGTTACAGGTCTTACTCGCCTTAGCGTATTATGCGATTCTCGTGACTGTCATGCGGCTTGCCGGGAAACGGTTGGCCGGTCAGACCACTACGTTCGATCTGGTGATCCTCATCACTATCAGCGTCGTGCTGCAAACGACGGCGTTGCGCGAGGGTGTTCTCAACGCGCTTGTCTTCATCGCTACGGTATTCACTGCCCATCAACTCCTGGCGACAGCGTGCGCTCGGTCAACACGCATCCGTAACATCGTGCGCGGTTGTCCGCGCCCTCTCATACGAAGCGCGCGTGTGGATTTCGATGCGTTGGCCAGGGAAGGGCTCTCGTATGATGAACTCCTGGCGGGTTTGCGAAAACTAGGCTATTCCTCTCCGGAAGGGATCAGTATAGCCACCCTTGAGGAGACCGGACACATTAGCGCGATTGCACTGGAGAATAATGGAGAACGTTCCGCGAAGGATCACGCGGGGAGTGGTGGTCACGGGAATACTACATAGTGAGCCATGACAGAAAGTAGTCTACTAAACCCTATAGGCACGAACGCGATACACTTGTGCGTGGACATGCAGCGCATGTTTGCGGAGCCGACCGAATGGATGATGCCTTGGTCAGCAAAGGTTTTGCCGCAAATAACGGCTCTTGTGGAATGCCAGCCCAACAAAACGATCTTCACCCGCTTCATTCCTGTTCAAAGACCCAGTCAGGCACAAGGGATGTGGAAACGATATTACGAGCGTTGGGCCTCAATGACAGTGGAAAAGCTGGGTGCGGATATGCTGGATCTTGTGCCTGCCTTAGCCCGCTTCTCGCCGCCCGCATCTTTGGTCGATAAGCACGTTTATTCGCCCTGGCTAGAAACCAATCTTCATCAACGTCTGCAAAGACAGGGTGTGACAACACTCATCATCTCCGGTGGCGAAACGGATGTGTGCATTCTTGCTACCGTACTGGGAGCCGTGGATCTGGGATATAGGGTGGTCTTGGCGAAAGATGCCTTATGCAGTTCGTCCGACGAAGCGCATGATTCCGCGATCGATCTCTATCACCAGCGCTATAGCGTTCAGGTTGAGCCGGTTCAAACGGGGACCATCCTTCGTCACTGGCGGCGATAATACATGCCCTGATGAGTCACTCATGACAGCCCAAGAATGGCGAGCCCGCCCCGTCAGATTCGTCGCAAAAACAAAACAGCTAGTCAATGCCGGCCGTGCGGTTAAGATGCATTGCGCCAGAACGACCGGCTTTCTAGATCTGCTACTAAGGTTCACCCGTCGTTTCAAGGTCGGACGCTCCGGATGGTTTGATGGACGCATCGACCGCAGGAAGAGG
>CABVRV010000001.1:54562-56009 GCA_902500755.1 uncultured Nitrospira sp. | reverse complement strand
TTTCAAGGTCGGACGCTCCGGATGGTTTGATGGACGCATCGACCGCAGGAAGAGGCTCTGCCAAGAGATGAAGATCCGCCGCCACTTTTTCGGCCAATAAGGAGTCAGTTGAACATCGATCACGATTTCCCGAATAGCGGGCTAGCGGCGGATCCGGACGAGCCTCTCGCCGCACAACCACATCACGCAGATCCACCGAAAGGGTACGCGGGTGTAAATCAAGCGTGCCGATGCGGACATGGTATCCCTTGACTGCTTCGCTTGCGGAGCGTTCGATATACTGGCGAAGCGGCTCTGCTCCGAAAAACGCGGCTATGAGAACGACCACGATCAGCACCGCAACGCTGATCGTGATCCATTTGAGCCAATGAAGGACCAACACATCCACCCAATCACTACCTACTCGTTACACGGGACATTGCTCACGAGGCGTGACAGGTAGCTCAAAATCCTACCTCTAGCCCTTAGAGGTCTTCTTGGACCCGGATAATTTTGCGATCATAGTGTCCCGACGCTTCATCACGGCACTCTCAAGCGATTCCCAATCGATATCGCTCTCTTGGGCTTTTGGCAATATCTCCCCTTCTTCTTCCTCGATATGGTGTTTAACCAACTCACCCAGCACCTTGAACTTGGCGTGGAACGCCTCGTCCTTGGGTTTAAGCTTCTTCAATTCTTTAATGAGGACATGGACAAGATGGTGCTCCTCCACCGCCTCGTTCATCATCTCATCTTCATCGATTTGCTCACGAATCGCTGGGTAGATGAGTTTCTCTTCCAGGTCGGCGTGAACTTCCAGCTCCATGATGGCAGTAGCCGCAATGTCCCCTTGCTGCTTTTGCTCTGCGGATTCGAACTCTTCGAACAGACCTTTCACTTTCTCATGATCCTCTTTCAACATCTCTACGACTCCGGTTGCCACCTCTGCTTTACTTGTCATCGGTTCCCCTCCCCGTTACGGACATTGATAGTAATTGATGACTGGGATGATGCAAATGCATCGTCCAGTACGATACACATCGCTCTTATCCGCCAATATATTGCACGAGACAAAAATGGCCACTAGCACATGCCCTAGCATGGCTATCCTAGACTGGCGCGTTTGAAGCTATGCAGTGGGAGATCCAGGCACAGTCAGGGGTCAAAAATCACGCAGATGCCACTACATCCTCTTTTTTTTAACCTCAAACCTATTGGCCTCTCTTGTCAGGGGCGTCGGTAAAGTGCATCTGTGCGGTTAAGCCAAATCCAGAAGGAAATGCAGTTTTCCCATTGACCCTACGATCGTAGTCTTACCCTTTTTTCTCGTGGACACATCTGCTGCATCCTTCCAGGTTCATTTCCATTTGCGGATCTCGGGGAGATCCGGACCTTACGTGCGAAGTATTCCTAGTGCTCAATTCGTTTATCGCGGATGGCTTGTGTCGCATAAGCTGACGAGGAGCCC
>CABVRV010000001.1:0-54462 GCA_902500755.1 uncultured Nitrospira sp. | reverse complement strand
GTGCTCAATTCGTTTATCGCGGATGGCTTGTGTCGCATAAGCTGACGAGGAGCCCGGACACGAAACACTCCTCGACCGGCCAACCGAACTGTTCCCACATCGCAAGCTTGTTCCACTCTTTGACGAACTCCACAAGTTTTCCGTTTTCGACGCGAAACAGAGCGCAGGCTGTCCATCGCGACTTCCTCCCGGTCGGAAGGATGCCCTGATGTGGTTCACCGCTATGTGTACCTTGAGCCGTATATCGCATACAGACTCGATCGTCCTTCGCAAAGAGGATGTCGAAGCTGACAACGTGCAAGTCGGTCACTTGCTTCATGAGACGGCCATGGTCTTCGGCATATTCCTCCAGCGTATGGAGGTGAGGGAACGTCGTCGGAGCAATAAAACGATTATTGGGAGCACAGAGGTGTGCGACAGCTTCAGCGTTCGCCCGTTTCGGGTCATAGGCGATCTGCATGTACTGCTTGACGAGATCGATATTCCTCTGTTCCTCAGCGCTAGAGGTTGCGGTCTCATTCACCATCGCGTGAGCATGCATCACGTTTCCTATTCAAGATGAAGGTAAGATTTACCTTTACCGGATAATCCGAGGGCCCTCGCCCCAACCAGCGAGACTGGTTCCCGGCATTCGACGCGCTCACTACGGTGTCATCACAATCTTGATGCAACCATCCTGCTTACGATTGAACAGGTCAAACCCCGTGGGGGCATCCGACAGCTTCATCCGGTGCGTGACGACAAAACTCGGATCGATCTCTCGCTTGGCGATACGGTCGAGCAGCGGTTTGAAATAACGCTGAGTATGGGTCTGACCGGTTTTGATAGTGAGCGCCTTGTTCATGACTGCGCCCATCGGCATTTTATCGATCAAGCCGCCATACACCCCCGGCACGGAAACCGTCCCGCCATTTCTGCAGGCCATGATGGCTTGCCGTAACGCAATGGGACGGTCTGATTCCAACATCACGGCTTGTTTGAGCCGATCGTAGTAATACAATGGGCCAGATATATGCGCTTCCAAGCCGACTGCATCCATACAGGAATCCGGGCCTCGTCCACCGGTAAGGTGCATGAGCGTACCGTGGACGTCAGCTTTTTCATAGTCAATGGTATCCGCTCCACCCTCACGCGCCATTTGGAGCCGCTCCGGAAAACGGTCGATGGCGATGACTCGTTCGGCTCCAAGCAGGAATGCGCTGCGAATCGCGAACTGACCGACAGGTCCGCAACCCCAAACGGCAACCGTATCTCCCGGCTCAATGTTGCACTGTTCAGCGGCCATGTAGCCTGTGGGAAAAATGTCGGAGAGAAAGAGGACCTGCTCATCCGACAAGCCGTTTTCTATTTTCACCGTCCCGACGTCGGCAAACGGCACCCGAACATATTCCGCCTGTCCTCCGGCAAATCCACCTGTCAGATGAGAGTACCCATAGATGCCGGCGGTCGAATGACCGAAGAACTTCTCCGCCATCCACGCATTCGGGTTCGTGTTCTCACACAGAGAATACAATTCCTTTTTGCAAAAGAAACATTGACCGCACGAAATCGGAAAGGCGACCACGACGCGATCACCGATACGTCGGTGATTGACTCCCGGGCCCACCTCCACGACCTCGCCCATAAACTCGTGACCCATGATGTCGCCCTGTTTCATCGTCGGGACAAAGTCGTTGTACAGATGCAGTTCCGAGCCGCAGATGGCCGTCGACGTGACCTTGATGATGGCATCCCGTTTGTTGAGGATTTTTGGATCCGGCACATCGGTTACTCGCATGTCTTGTTTGCCGTACCAACAATTGGCCTTCATACGCTCCTCATTTCGTCCTTCGAGTTCTAAATGAAACCTGACACTCGCAATTCGCCTTATCGCGCGGCTTGATCATATTTCCAGGAGGGAATTTCGTCACGGCCTGCTGGCTGTCCTTCGGTCGTGACCACTTCTCCCGTTTCCATTATTTGTTTAAATCGACGCAAATCCATCGTAATCGTTTGATTGGGGTCCTCGCCGAACCAGGCTACGACAGCCGCACCTAACGTCCCGAACGGGGGCCGATATTGCATGTTCACGGTGACAATCGTGCCTCGCCCGCCTATCGCAGGCTCAAACCTGACGGTACCTCTATGATCGACTTCCGCTCCTTCGACTGCACACCAGGCGATATATTCATTTAAGCGGTCTTCGGTGATCTCGGCATCCCATTCAACAGTGGAACCGACCGGCCCCCTTGCGACCCAATGCGACCGCCGGTCGTCTTTCACATCGACGCGCACCAGGTGCTTCATGAATTGCGGCAGGTTCGTCAGCTCACGCCAATGGTGATACAATTCTTCTCGGTCACAGTCGATAATGATAGCGGCTGTTATCGGGATTGTGCCGTTTCTTGTCGTCACTCCCCGGCTCAATTGCTGGGCGGTGAGCATGTCCACCAGGGTGCCACCTGCGATAGTCATCATGGCGGTGGTGAGTTTGCCGCGATCTGAGCGGGAGGACAGGAAGGCTGCTCCCAAACACGCGAGATCCGCGACGTCACCGGCGACACGCATCCAGAGGCCCGTCGTAGGGCTGCGCTGCGTGAGAATACCAACCCCTGCGGCGACTTCACGTAACCCCATAAGGCGGATCAATCCGTTATGTCCAGAAGGCGCCCCGATCATCCTCGCCAGCCGGCGCGGCGTCATCAATTCCGTCAATCCCAGCCCAATGCCGAACAGGCCCAGTCCATACGCCCATACCTCTTCCTGAGTCAGTCCAGCATTCTTTGGCTCGCCGTGGTGTTCCGAATGGCTTCGCCTGGCAGAGAGAGAGCGCCTTGATGGAGTTGTTTCGTCTCCGCGCGTTTCCTTGTCTCTGCGAGTCGTCTTCTGTTTCGACTTTGAGCGCTCCGCCTGTTCTACGCCCATGCTGTTACCTCCATACATCTATAAGGTCTAGATCTTCGATACGCATCGCCTCCTCCGATCACCTCGGCGAGAACGCCTGCAGGTGTCAACGATGTCACCACCGACATGCCTGTGTGTTTTCAACAGTCATCATCATTGCATCGATACCACCTTGGTCACGTCCGTCGGATTGATCTTCTACGCCGACTTTAGCATCCATCATAGAGTCAATTATTTCTCGGATGTCTTTCCAAAGTCAGACCATCAGTTTGGCAAATGCAGTGCGGATCACGACTCTTCCACACGGCCGGTTTTGAGCAGGATGTTCTCCAACCTTCGTCTCGCGGCTCGATTGCCCATATGCAATGAGTCCTTCTTGAAACCACAAACCTATGGGATACGATATATGAAGGTGTGGCGTGCAAGTTTCGCTAGAATTCCTTCCTGGCCGGTGTGTAAAGAGAAGATGTAAAGCAACTTGCGGGCCATCGTCTTTAAATTCAGACGGAGAGATTTTTTACATTAAGAGTGAATAGGTTCTCTCTTGGGCCCGCGACAAGAAAAGTGGAACGAGAGCGACAACCTGTCTTGGGACGGACAGAATGGACTGAAGGTTTCAGGTTCAGCTTCGTGTGCCGGAGGAGGCTACGTCTTTCTATTTGAACCAATCATTCTAGAACTCTGGACATCTCATGGCCAAATCGGCACATCTGTCGGGCAATGCCGACAACATCGGTCAGATTCGCGGAACCGAACGTGACTATCAAGCCGAAACATGACGGTTACAGGTCCAGGGTTTGCTAACCAAGGCATCAGAAACTCCCATTCATAACGGGCAGAGGAGGATCAGCAATGAATCCCGACAGGCAAAGAGAAAGTGCAACGACGAATCTCCGGAGACGAGCCGATCGCCTAATGGACCGTGTGCAAAGATACGACTGGATCGTCCCTTTCACGATGGTCCTGTTGGCCGTCATCCTCGCCCTCTCAATGGATGCATTGGATCGGGTGGTCGATAGCCGCTTGAAGCCGGTGTGGTGGCTGTTCAGCGGAGGTCAGACCACCGCCCGGCAGTTGCTCTCCGCCATCGCCGCGGCCATGGTCGCCATTGTTACCATGGCTTTTTCGATGAACCTGACGGCCGTCACGTTCATCGCTCAGCATTACGGTACCCTCGTCATCCGCACCTTCATGCGAAATTTAACCACTCAATCTGTCATGGGCTTCTTTCTCGCCACGTTCGTGTATTCGCTTCTTGTCCTCCGGCTGGTACACAGCGCGGGCACCGACGAGTCGGTTCCCCGGATCGCGGTCACGGTCGGCATCATACTGGCCTTGGTTTCCTTCGGCATGCTGGTCTATTTCCTCTCTCATATGTCGGAAAACATGGACACCCCGAATCTCGTCGCCGCCATCGGATGGGATCTTGAACGGGTGATCCATCGGACCACTGAGCCACTGGACGGAGAGGCGGACAAGGAGGATCCACCGGTGCCGGAGATGATCGGCTCGTCCATTGTCACTGCGGACTCCACGGGATATGTGCAGAGGATCGACCACGACCGGTTGCTGGCGCTCGCCCGGCGCCATGGCGCCGTCATCCGTCTGGAATTCGACGTCGGCCACTTCGTCCGACAGGGAGACCGTTTGGCGACGATCGGCCCTTCGGAAGATCGCATTCCGTCGGACATTGTGCGAAAAGCCATGCCCATGGAATCCAAACGCAGGTTGGAAGTGGATATTGAATTAGGCCTGAATCAATTGGTGCAAGTCGCGATTCGCGGTCTTTCTCCCGGACGCAACGACACGTTCTCCACCATGCTGTGCCTCGATCGCCTCGGAGCCGCCCTGAGCCTACTGGCCGAACGACGGTTTCCGCCGGCCGTCCGACGCGACGGTGAAGGGCGGCCGTGGCTGGTGACCCGGCCTGTCACGTTCACCGACCTGGTCGACCGGTCGTTCGAACAGATCCATTCCTTCGGAGGTGAAACGACAGTTATCGCCGCGCGTATGTTGCAGACCATGCGCACCGTGGCGGTTCATACCCGCCGTCCGGATGACCGCGCCTCGCTGCGCCGCCATGTTGTGGCGGTCCATGAAGAGAGCCGCAAGCGCTTGAGCGATCGCATCGGCATCGAAGCAATCGAGCGGGAATTCAAGGATGCTATGGCCGTTCTGGAAGACGGCAGCCACTCCGCTGCCGAGTGAAGTACCAGCCTGAGCTTTTGCCTCAAAACACTAGCCCCGGCGTGTCTATATCTACAAGGGTACGCTGTCGCTTATGGTACAAGCGTTGCACGTTTATTTACCGAACATGCGAGGGAGTAGAGATTAATGTAGGAGGGCTTCTGTAGATTCGAGCAGCGGAGTTATAAAAAATGGAGGGCCCAATGCAACAAGCCATCATGGTCGGTAGTCTGCTGGTCCTGGCCTTCGGCGCGTTTCCTTCATGCGCCGGCGATCGACACGAGAGAGGGTCAACCGCGTACCGCGACGGCGATGAAGAGATGATTCGCGATCGAGAGGTGGATCGCAGAGGTACCGAGTCGAATATCTACCCCGACCAGTGGGGACCGCATCCGAAGGGCGGTCCCGCCCAGAGCCGGTGACCGATACGGCCCTGTCTCGCTCATGGTTTTCATGTTGGGCCGCGCACACATCGACACGCTCGCCGTCGTACCGTCGCACATACACGGATGAACGAAGCCCGAGTCCGGACGGCAGGCGAGGAATAGAGGACCAGACACACGGTATAGCTGTATTAGTCGAACAAACAACAGCGGTGGTCGGACCGTTTACCCATATCGCATCTTGAGGATGAGATTCGTCCCGGCCAGGATGAACGTCACCCCGTTGGTGAGCGTGATCGGCATCGAATCGATCCAGAGGCCGTAGACAAACCAACAGGCTACCGGTGAATGCCGACAGCATCGCAAAGAGAGATCCTTCGTAGATTTGGTGCGCCACGTATGAATTACCTGAGGGAGAAAAGCCAGGGTCGTCAAGGTGCCTGCCACGAAACCCAATACCGTCGTCGCGAGGTCCATAGGTCAGGCTCCTCCGCTGTGGCGTTAGCCTTGGTTTCCTTTGTCCACCTGAATGTCCAGCTCGCCCTCAACCTTGATCACATCGACGTGAATTCCCTGCTCACCACGTTGAAAATGGAGGTCGACGATTGCCTGCCCGACCTCAAGATTGCGGAGGTCCAAACGATCCAGGACTTTAGGCAGGAGAGGCCTGACGATACGCAGCCGCTTGGCGAACGCGTCCGGTGCCACCCCGAGCAGCGTCGTCAGGAGAAACGGGATCGCGCCTGAGGCCCAGGCCTGCGGATGGCACGCCACAGGATAATTGATCGGTATGTCATACTCCTCCCGTCCAAAGCCGCAGAAGACTTCCGGCAATTGGTGCTCGCGAAAATGAAACGCGGCATCGAACAATCCCTGAAAGATACGCAGTGCCGAGTCATCCGATCCGTAACGGCGACAACCCGCCGCGATGATCGAATTGTCGTGCGGCCACACCGTACCAAGATGATATCCGATGGGGTTGTAGCCACGTGCTTGTGAAGATAAGGTCCGCACGCCCCATCCGCTGAACATATCATCAGCCATGAGTCGCCGGATCGTCCGCTCAGCCTTATCGGGGTCGGCGATCCCGGTCCAGAGCGCTTGACCGGGATTCGACGAGACCACGGTCACCGGCTTTCCATCCCCCTGCAACGCGAGGGCGTAACATTCCTGTTGTTCCATCCAGAAGTCTCGATTGAACCGTTCACGCAACCGGCGGGCTTCCTCCCTGAGGTTTGCTCCCCGGTGGGAATCCCCAGCCTGCTCAAATAGACCGGCCATCCCGATCTTGGCAGCATAGGCATAGCCCTGCACTTCCACAAGCGCGATGGGCGGTTTCGCCAGGCCCCCGTCGGCATTGACGATAGCATCGCCGGAATCTTTCCATCCCTTGTTAATGACTTTGTTCTTCGCGCGGCTGACATACGTCAGGTATCCATTGCCGTGCCGGATACCGTGCTGGTCCATCCACGACAGAGCCCGTTCGACATGTGGTCTCAAGGCTTCGAATATATGTAACGAGCCGGTCCAGGCCGCGTGCTCCGCCATCAGCATAAGAAACAGCGGCGTAGCATCGACAGTGCCATAAAACGGCGTGTGTGGAATGGCATTGATGTTCGCCATTTCGCCGATCCGCAGCTCATGTAGAATTTTTCCCGGCTCCTCGTCGCACCACGCGTCCTCGCGCGTCCCCTGATACTTCGCCAACAGACGTAGTGTTTGCTCCGCGATTTGGGGACGGTAGGCCAGCATTTGCCAGGCAGTAATCAAGCTGTCCCGGCCGAAGAGCGTGGCGAACCACGGCACTCCCGCTGCGAAATAGGTTTCCTCGCGCAGATGCGAGCGCAGGATTCGCAAGCCGCGAAAAGACCGGCCCATGAGTTCACCCAGAGACGATCCGTTGCTCGACACCTTGGCGACCTGCCGCATCCAGGCCTGAGTATCCTGTTCCAAGTCTGCTTCTAATACCCTCAGCGCACTGGGATCAGGCGTCCGGGGAGGGACGGGCCGGTCCGTGGATTCTTCGATGACCAGCGTGAGATCAACCTGTTGCCGCCCACGCGGATCCAGTGACACAACAAACTCCGCCTTCGTGCCACTGCGCCGCCGTGGGGCCGGGTCGTAGTGCACAGTTAACGTGCGGGCGATACCGTCCTTGCCGTCATAGGAGAACCGAAGCCTGTCGTCGTCCCAGGAGGGAGGATGCAACCAACCGAACTGTTTAGAAAGCAGTCCACGCACGGCGAACACATCTTCAAAAGCGGATCGAATATCCAGGGCGATGGACACCTCAATGGTGCGAAGGGTGAAATTTTGAAAGACCAAGCGGTCGCGCAACGCCGGGAGCTCATTATCGACCAACCGTCGCGAGGTGATGCCGATTTCCTCCTGATCGAGCACGGTCCCGTTAGGCAACTCAATGCGGGGATTCGTCAAGGTAAACACCCCCACGGCCCCCTGGACCGACGAGGCGGACAGAGCAACCGGCTTCTTTCCGAAGAACTTCATCTCGTAACCATTCACATAGCGGCAATCGTGATAGTAGAGACCCAGGCCGTGGGAATCCGTGATCGGCACGTCACCATCAGGTTGCGCGACAAAAAAGAGATTCTCGTGCTTCATAACGATCGCGTCCGACAGGCTATCGGCGCTCGTCGGACGCCCTTTTGTCAGCGTCTCCTCCCGCTGATCCTCCCTTCGATCAGCGGCATGCAGCAATGTGCTGGAAGCCATGGGCAGCGCAAGGGGCCATCCCAGCGACCAGCGTAGAAACGTACGTCGAGGGATCATGTTGTCTCGCATGTCTTGTCTATCCGGCACATCAATCCAACCTTCGCGACGCACTTACCAGTCATTTACCATGAAAGACTTCCCACAGATGGTACAGACGTAGATCTGCACATCAGTGTCGGCCTTACTTATTTTCGATTCGACCTTCGCAAGAACCTGATGGCCGCATTCATTTGGAGCCTTAGACTCTTGCGCTCGTGTTGATTGTATAGGCTTTGATTGAGTCATACGCGCCTTGCATCTTCCCGGAACCATTGGTGATCCGCTACTCCTGCAGATAGAGCTTGCGAACCAGGGTTCTGAGACACGGTCAGCGGCATTGCTGCTAATCTCGCGCGTAAGTTGTGACTTCGTCCGCGTCCATACCAAGTTGTCGGGTACGCGAGGATGATGTAGGCTGATGCATCTTTGACTTGTCGTGCCCGCTAGTCGGCTCGGAGTTCAGCCACTTCGGCAGAATCAGCCCGATGGCCAGGGCACTGTAGATCCAAGGAAAACTATGCCTCGACAAGCTTAGTTCGAACCCAGGAGTAAATCGACGTGGCACCACGCAGTAATCGGTGATATAGGCGAGGGCGGAGGTACCGACACCGACTACGGCGGCGGTGGAGGGAGAATTTAGTCTGGGCATCGCTCGACGCCAGGATTCGTAGCAGGCCGCCCAAAACACACAGGCCGCCAAATTCAGAACCAGGCCGGTGCCGGTGTAACGGACGGAGAGTTCTCTTCGCTTTGCCGCATGCCACCCCCATACGATGTGACTGATGGCGTTGATGGGCTTCCAGATTGACCGACCCTCGACTTGGCTCCGCAGCGCCGCCGTTACTGCAACGGCGGCGCTGGATACCACACCAGCAAGCCAGAGTCCTTTCCAACTCCAATGCGTATGCATGTCTTTTCAGTCAACCTTTCCTCGCCACGCGCCGGTTTCTTGACCGCGTGATTCAATGAACTCTTTGAATCGCTGTAGATCTCCTTCCACACGTCCGGACACGACACCTACGGCGTCTCCAGTTTTCTCAACGGCCCCTTCAGGCTCATATTCCACACGAAGGTTGAGCCGCGATTTGTTCTCTGCGACCTTGGAAAAGGTGACTGTTCCGCCATTGGTGGCGCCTTCCTGACTCTTCCAGGCGATTCGCTGATCGGGAATCTGTTCAGTGATGACGGCATCCCATTCTTTCTGCTTACCCCCTATGCTGGCCTTCCAATGCACATGTTTGTCATCGATTTGGCGCACATGTTCCACGCCTTCCATGAAACGCGGAAACTCTTCAAATTGCGTCCATTGATTATAGGCCGTATTGACAGGAACATTGAGCTCAATAGACTTCTCTATGACCGACATCGGTGCCTCCTTGTTTGTATGATGGTTAATTAGATTACTTCGGACACCATGGTTGATGCGCGGGTTGATGCGCGAGCGCTTGGTGTACCTAAGTCTTATATCGTCGGTGACAGCCGGCGGGTACTAGCACTTTCCCGTGCCAGAAGGGTTCACTCACGCTATAACCGAATAGGATCACCTCGATCTCCCTTGTACTCAACGGAAAAGCAGGCGCTTGAGTTCGCTCGCATTGTGCACAGCGTAGCCGGCCTCGTCGTTATCAAAATAGACATAGGCGGCCGCCAGTTGTTTGCTCAATTGTTCGAGTCGGCGAGCCCAAGCTCGCATCGCGGCCGACGAATATTTGCCTTGATATGGCTTTCCCGGTCCGTGCAGGCGTACATAGGCAAAGTCGGCCGTGACAACCAGCGGCGTTCGAAACCCCGCCAGTTCATAAAAACAGAACGCAACGTTATGCTGCCGCAACGCTCGATATACTGCCGGGGAATGCCAGCTCGCGTCTCGGAATTCAAAACTATATCGATACCCCAGCGGCAAGGCTTCGAGAAACGCCACCAGACGGTCGACGTTGCAATGCCACCGAGGCGGCAGTTGAAACAAGATCGGTCCTAGTTTGTGCCCAAGCCCGGCGACGACAGGTATGAACCGTTCAAGTATTCTGGCGGGATCTGTCAATTTCTTTTGATGGGTGATGAATCGGCTGCCTTTGACCGAGAAACAGAACTTTTCCGGAGTCGTCCTTTCCCAAGTCTCAAAAGTGCCTGCCGTCGGAAGATGATAGAAGGTATTGTTGATTTCGACAGAATCGAAGTCTCTGGCATAGAACTCCAACATGTGTGATGACGGCAACTTTTGAGGATAGTATGGCCCTCGCCAATGTGGATAGTGCCACCCCGATGTTCCAATCCGAACTTCCATTGAAGCCTCAAGTCGGCGCTCTTTCTTCCTCTACTGGCAGCATACGTCCCTTCACTCTCGTTTTGTCTTTTGATAAGCTCGTAGTTCCTCGGCAGCGACAGGATTCACAATGCAGAATTACAGGAACACTTATTCTATCCGTTGTTCTTCCATCGCCTGTCTGATCAATACTTCTCTCAGCAGAGTTTCTAGATCCTGATGCATGAGTTGGATACTTGCTTCCAACTGTTGCAGCATCGCTTCACGGATGTGCAGATCATCCGCATTGTAGAGTCCCCCAGGTCCAAAAATCAGGGACTCACGTTCTTGTTCCCGTCTGGAACCCGACTTACCAAGCCGACCCTCCTCTCGCCATGCTTGGAGCAGTACATCTCGCAAACTATGTCCTTCCAGGTCGCGCATATCGGGTTGAGTTAGAAACCGCCAGACCCGTGGCGGAAAATACTCGTTATTCTTCGTACCATCCAGAAGTGCCTCGAGATGATTACGCGGATGGCTGAACTCTTGTCGCACTTTTACGAAGTTGGCGGACGTCCCAAATAAGACCTCCAGCGTACCTCCCAGGACCGTAACGATATGAGCTGTGTCCCCCGCGCCAGTTGCCAAACCTAAACCCCCGGTGATTACGTTCGTCACACCTCCGAACACCACGGCCAGGATGGTTTGAAAAGTAGTTCGCTTGGTTTGCGCCTGCTTGAGTCGATCTTGCACCTCATCTGCCCGTTGAACTTCGCATTCGATTTCAGCTACCACACTCGACACTTCCATGGTTGCTAACTGAATCCTCGTCGTCAGTTTGCGTCGGGCCCGGTCAATCTCCGCCGGATTAGTCGACTCCTTCTCCAGACGCGCCACGCGGTTGAGCAGCGGGAGTACGTCCATGATCTCCGCGATGTATATCGCGATCGAACTGTACGATCTTGCTGCTTCGCCATTGATGCTTGTTTCGTCTCTTTCTTTTATAGAGGCGGACTCGACATCGCTAACCAGGATCGCTTTCAGGCCCGCCTCGACCGGGGTGCAGCGACGATCAAAGCTGTAAGTCGCCCTGACGGGCGGCAGCGTTGTGGCGCAGCCATACGTGAGGAGCGCGACAACCGCCAGTACCAGACATATCAATGAGACATGGCGGTTGTCCTTCATGGCTTGTCAGACCGAACCAGCTTCCGCCCTCTCGACAAGGGAGTGCCGACCGGCAACTTTTACCTTTACTTTAGTCGCGTACTTTAGTCGCGACGCTCTATTTCAAACGCATACCTTCGGTAAGGTCGATATTTCTTACGCTGACCTTACCGTCATTATTGACCCTTTCCCCACTAGACGATTCCCTTGCCATCAGGGAGGCGGCATTCCCGCAACGCCTAAAAACTAGGTGTTTTGCGGGGCCACGAAGCGGAAATAATGGTCTACTCTCGACCAGGTGTCGCAGCGGGGACAGGGAGGCATGTCTGACGCGACCGCGACGAAGGTCGATCCCGTGAGCCTCATTGAGGGAGGATGTGATGAAGCCATCCGTACTATCTCAGCATACTCGTTCCGTGTGGATGTCCGTCGATATGCCGGCGTTCCCCACCCTCCAGGAGGATACGGCGACAGACGTGTGTATCATCGGCGGTGGGGTCGCCGGTCTGACCACCGCCTATCGACTCTCACGAGAGGGCAAGTCCGTCGTTGTGCTCGAGAGTGGGACGCTCGGCAGTGGAATGACCTCATTGACGACGGCACATCTCTCCCATGTCATGGATCGCGGCATGGCGGCTATAGAACGGTTGCACGGGGAACAAGGGGCGCGCTTGGCGGTGCAGAGTCACGCAACCGCCATCGAATGGATCGCAGAGACGGCGGCCAAAGAATCCATTGCCTGCGATTTCGAACGGGTGGACGGATATTTGTTCGCCTCCTCCGGCAGTCCAGCGCGCCAAATCGACGACGAATGGCAAGCCGCTCGTCGCATCAGGTAGGCCAACGTGGCAGCCGATGCTGCACCGACGACAATTCTTCCAAGCGCGTCGTATCAGTGGGTGTGAAATCAAGGACATCGCCTGGTTCCTCCCGGATGGACATGAGATGACCTATGAAGACTGGCAGGGTGCGCCCGCTCGCTCGGTATGCGTCTGGCCTGCCATGCCATCCAAGAAAAAGATCACAAAAGGGCGCCCTATACACGGCGACACGCTTTTGTTGCTGTTTAACGCCCATCATAAACTTCTTTCGTTTACTCTTCCCGGCATCAACGGGAGGTCAGATGGGAATGGCTTCTCGACACGAGCGATGTGGAAGCAGCGGAGGATCATAAGCAGTTGCGCGGCGGCAAGACGTATAACCTCAACGCTCGGTCGGTCGGTCGCCGTGCTGAGGTTGCATAAAACGAGCTGAACGTATTCGTATGGGAGGGTAGCATGAAAGACATACAAGCCGAGCAGACCACCTCGATATGGATGGCAACGGCGAATCCACCGGCGTTGTCGCCGCTTCAGCAATCATCGCGCGCCGACGTCTGCGTCATCGGCGCGGGTATCGCGGGACTCTCCGTGGCCTATAGTCTGGCGCGCGAGGGGAAGTCTGTCGTCGTCTTGGATGACGGCCGCATCGGAAGCGGGATGACCGAACGGACCACAGCCCATCTTTCCAATGAAATCGACGACACGTATGTGGAGATTGAACGGTTGCACGGCCCAGAAGGCGCGCGCATTGCGGCCGCAAGCCATACGGCCGCCGTCGATCGGATTGAAGCGGTCGTGAGGGACGAAGGGATAGATTGTGATTTCGAACGCCTGGACGGGTATCTCTTCCCGACGGGGGAACAGGCCGAGGATTTTCTCAGGCAGGAAATGGAAGCTGCTGAGCGCGCTGGTCTCAGGGTGGAACGGCTCGATCGCGCCCCGGTGACTCCGCTCGCGCCTGGTCCTTGTTTGCGCTTTTCACGCCAAGCACAGTTCCACCCGTTACGGTATCTCATCGGCCTGGCCGCCGCGATTCACCGGCAAGGAGGCCGCATCTATACCGGATCCCATGTCAATCGAGTGCAGGGAGGGACCGACGCGCAGGTGGAAACGAACGACGGACGGCGCATCATGGCCGGCTCGATCGTGGTCGCCACCAACACCCCCATCAACGACCTTGTCGCCATTCATACCAAGCAAGCCCCCTATACCACTTACGTCATCGGAGGGCGGGTACCGGCCGGCTCGGTGCCCAAAGCCCTCTATTGGGATACCGAAGATCCGTACCATTATGTCCGGACCCAGCGGGTAAAGACGGCCAACAACGCATATGATTGTTTGGTGGTCGGCGGAGAGGACCACAAGACCGGACAGGCTCAGGATGGTCAGGCCCGTCACGCGAGCCTGGAACAATGGGCACGTGAGCGGTTTCCCATGATGGACGAGATCGAGTATCGTTGGTCTGGACAGGTCATGGAGACGGTAGACGGGATTGCATTCATCGGGCGGAATCCCGGTGACGCAGAGAATGTCTACATCGCCACAGGCGACTCCGGGATGGGCATGACGCACGGCACGATCGCCGGCATTCTGATCACCGATCTCATTATGGGACGTGATTCTGCTTGGAGTAAGCTGTATGACCCGGCCCGTAAATCGTTGCGCGCCGTCGGGGAGTATGCGAAGGAAAATATCAACGTGGCCGCCCAGTATACCGACTGGGTGACAGCCGGAGATGTACAGTCCGTCGATGAAATCAGAACGAACAGCGGAGCCGTCATGCGCCGCGGACTGACGAAAGTCGCGGTGTACCGGGATGGTACCGGAGCGCTTCACGAACGATCGGCGGTTTGTACGCACTTAGGCTGCATCGTGGGATGGAACGACACCGAGAAAACATGGGATTGCCCGTGCCACGGCTCTCGGTTCGACAAGCTGGGCAAAGTGATTACCGGTCCGGCCAACAGCGACCTTGCGTCCTTGGATGGCCGGTAAAGTCATGACTCAGCATCGTGAGTTCAAACCGACTTCAATCGGAGCAAGCTCCTGAGAGGGGTACTGTACGTGAACGAGCTTCGGTTTCTGAACTGCGGGCGCCTGTTCACGGACTCACACGTCACGGAAGTGAATGCTAAGTCCCGTGTTGTTATGGCGCTTCGCCCGATTCGGGAGAGTTCTCAATGGACCTGCCACTTCCGATCTGAGTCCGTTTCCGGACCGTTCAATCACTTCACCATCGTAAAAGGATTACTACATCCCCCGATGTAATGTTGTGCCTTCCCATAAGCTTATGAATCCTCTTGTCTCCTTCCGACAAGTTTCGGCTCGTCTCGGTCAGACAGATATTCTTCACGATCTCAGTTTCGATGTAGAACCCGGAGAAACCCTGGTGCTGCTAGGGCGTAGTGGCTCAGGCAAGACTACCGCATTGAAAATTGTGAATGGCCTGCTCGTGCCCAGCGGCGGTGTTGTCTTGATCGAGAGTGTTCCCACGACGGCCTGGGATCTGATCCGGCTCAGACGGCGCATCGGGTACGTGATCCAGGACGTGGGACTCTTTCCGCATTTCACGGTGGCCGCCAATGTCGGACTGGTTTCCCGTCTGGAGGGTTGGCAGCCCGGTGACATCGATGCTCGCGTGCGGTACCTCCTCACTCAGGTTGGACTTCCCCCGGCACAGTTCGCCGGGCGCTATCCCCGCGAGCTGTCCGGTGGTCAACGTCAGCGGGTGGGAGTCGCCCGCGCGCTCGCGGCGGATCCGCCGCTGCTGCTATTGGACGAACCGTTTGGCGCGCTTGATCCGGTGTCCCGCGTGGAACTGCAGCAACAGTTTCTCGACCTGCGAAGTAGGCTCAATAAAACGGCTCTGCTCGTCACACATGATGTCCGGGAAGCATTGTTGCTTGGCACCCGCATCGGGGTGCTTCACAACGGGCGATTGGTCTTTCTGGGTAAACGCTCCGAGTTTCTCGAGGCTCAGGACCAGGAAGTGCGGGCCTTCCATACGTGCCTCGAGGAAAAGTGGAAGAAGACGATCTGATGTCTTCCGCGTTGGTGCGGGATATTCTCGATTTGACGCTCGAACACCTATTTCTGGTGAGCTTCTCCATAACGATTGCCGCCGCGCTGGCCATTCCCGCGGGCGTTATGCTCACCCGGCGCAAGTTCCTGCAACCGTGGGTATTGGGGTTTGCGAATATTATGCAAACCGTGCCGAGTCTGGCGCTCTTCGGGTTTCTGATTCCTCTTCCCTTTCTTGGGGGAATCGGCAAACACACGGCAATTGTCGCGCTCGTGCTCTACGCGCTCTTGCCGATTCTTCGAAATACCATCATCGGCATTTTGAATGTAGACCCGGCTGTGCGTGAGTCGGCGATCGCCATGGGCATGACAGGCCAGCAACTTCTCTGGGAGGTCGAACTCCCGCTGGCGACCAGAACAATTTTGACCGGCCTGCGGATCGCGACCGTCACGACAATCGGAACGGCGACGATTGCAGCGGCCATCGGTGCTGGTGGACTCGGTGTGTTTATCTTTCGTGGCCTGGCATCCGTCGATACAACGCTGCTTCTGGCCGGTGCGGTTCCAGCTGCCATAATTGCGATGGCGGCCGATCGAGGACTCGGATGGGTCGAACACCAATTATCGCCTGTTTGATTGTTGGAGTATGGGCGAGCGGGATCGCCGGCTGTACCAAGGAAAGACCGATCACGGTCGGCTCGAAGAATTTCACTGAGCAGGTGATACTCGGCGAGATCGTGGCTCAGCATTTGGAGCATCGCCTCGGTCGTCATATAGACCGTAAACTCAACTTGGGTGGGACTATGTTGGCGCACCAAGCGCTCGCGAATGGAGACATCGACCTCTATCCTGAGTACACGGGGACCGCGCTGGCGACCGTCTTGAAGTTACCCTCTACTTACGATCCAACTGCCGCGTTGGCCCTCGTTCGAGCCGAGTATCAGACAAGGTTCAGCGTGGAATGGATGGCCCCATTAGGATTCAATAACACGTTCGCAATGGTGATCCGCGGAGACGACGCTCGGAAAAACAAGATTGCCACATTGAGCGAAGCGGGGCGGTATTCTCCGGGTTGGAACCTCGCTGTAGGGTACGAATTCCAGCAGCGACCGGACGGACTGGCCGGGTTACTGAAGGCCTACAACCTTCCCTTGGCCGGATCTCCGAAAACGATGGACCTCGGCTTGCTGTACAAGGCACTCGATCAACGAGAAGTTAGCATGGTAGCTGGGAATGCCACCGATGGCCAGTTGTCGATTCTGGATGTGCTGGTACTTCTGGATGACCAGCACTATTTCCCTCCGTACGACTGTGTCTTGGCCGTGCGAAGCGAAATTTTGAAGGATACTCCGATCTTACGGATTGCTCTCACCGAACTGGCCGGACTGTTCACAGACCGTACGATGCGCAGGTTGAACTATCAGGTGGACGGGGCACATCGTCCTGTACGGGAGGTCGCTGAGCAGTTCCTTCGAGAGGCCGGGCTCCATCGTTAATCGGCGATCAGAAGATTTTCGGCAAACGCCCATTCGGTATCGACCCATTGTGCTTCGCACAGGAATCCCGTCCGTCGAGCGATTCCAGGAATCTCCTCGACGCGGAACTTGCGGCAAGCTTCCGTCCAGATCGTCTCCCCTTCTCTGAAGGTACAAGTGAAATCCGCCTCCCGAATCGACACAGTCTGTCTCCGTGTCGAGCGGAGGTGCATTTCGATGCGACAGTTTATTTCCTGATATCGGATGTGGTGTTCGAAGTGCCGAAGGACAAAGTCTCCCCCGAGTTCCCGATTGATGCGGGAAAGCAGATTGAGATTGAAGGCGGCGGTCACTCCGGCCGGGTCATCGTACGCCAATACCATGTCATGGATCGCTTTCTTCACGTCCACGCCCAGTAGAAGGGCGTCTCCGGGCCGGAGATTGCGACGAATGTCCTGCAGAAACTTCTCTGCTGCCGGCGGATGAAAGTTGCCGATGGTGCTTCCCAGGAACAATACCAGAAGTGCCTGATTTGGTCGGCGACGAATCGCTGCTTCTTGAAGCCCTTCCAAATACGAGCTCTCGAGTCCGACGATGCTGAGGGCGCCGATGTGCGCCAATTCTTGGTGGCATTTGATGAGGGCCGCAGCGGATATGTCGATGGGGAAATAAGCCACCGACTCTCGAGCGGCGAGGGCTTCCAATATCCAGCGGGTCTTTCGGCCGCTTCCGCTCCCCAATTCGACCACTGCCACGGGAGGCGGAAGACGTCTGAGCATATCTCCGGCATGACGGCGTAGGAGGCGTTCCTCGGCACGGGTCAGCCCATATTCGGGCAGCAGAGTGATCGCTTCAAATAGCGCCGTTCCCAGCTCATCGTACAGATATGCCGAAGGGAGTTCGCGCTGGTTCAACTTCCTGAGACCGTCGCCCACTGCGACGGCGAATTCTCCGACGGCGTCGGTTTGTCCAGTGTAAGAGAGCATCATGTTAATTCTCCACGCAGCGAAATCCGGCATAAATATACGGATAGTTGGGACGGAACCAGTTACGAAATGATCGGCGCAGCAAACTGACGTCTGTCCGCGAGGACGCTCCTTTAAGCACATAATGGTCGCCATCGAAGAAGCGCGCTGAGTATCCCGGATAGAAGGGGAAAGACCGGAATCCGGGAAAAGGCTGGAAGACCGTTGAAGTCCACTCCCATCCATTACCGACCAGTTGAGAAATTCCGAATGCGCTGTCTCCGAGCGGGGTCGCGGTCACGGGAATAGGATCCCATCGGGTCCCGTTGAAATTTCCCCGTCGAGCCTCCGGCACGTCATTGCCCCAGGGATAGGCTCGTTCTTCTTCACCGTCGGGTGTCCCATATGCGGCTCGATGAAATTCTGCTTCCGTGGGTAGTCTTTTTCCGGTCCAAGCTGCAAAGGCGCTCGCCTCCTGATGGGTGACATAGACCGGCCAATCCATCGGTAACGGCACTTCTTCCGACATGGCTCGCCACCACCACTGGCCTTCACGCCAGGTCCAGAAGTGAGGCGGGTTTGCACCGGCGCGAACGAATTCGAGATACTCTCCATTCGTGACCTTGTACTTGCTTATGGCAAACGCGGAGACCGAGACTTCATGGCCATCAAATTCGTTGTCCCATCCAAAATGATATTGGCCATCGAGGTGCGTGCCTCGTTGACCCAACGTGACTGTCCCGCGTGGTATTTCAACGGCCGTGGGAACAGGAATCGGGCTTGGTGGAAGCGGCGCGACCAGCGGAATATCCTTCTGGGTGGTTGACAAATTATGGAGAAGATAGGCAAAGGTCTCGGCATGCATCAACCGGTGCTCGAGCGCAATAGAGAGCACCTGCTCCGGCACCTGATTCGAGAGATCATCCAGAGCTTGCCGAACGCGTTGATTATAGCGTTGCACCTCTGCCTTTTCGGGCCAATCCGAGTGCCGGTCCTGTGGGAGCTGCCCAGGCTCCGGATCAATTCCGAACGCAAAAAGTCGGTCGAATTCCTGATGGAATGATGGCACCTCCAAGGCCTGGCTCAGGAGATTCCAGTCAAACGCTTCGAGATGGCCGAAATAGAAAATTGTCCGGTGCCGTTCGCGGACCGGTCGGGTATGGAAGGCGTCAGGTCGAACGAGGTCGAATAAGGCATCAGTGGTGGCACGAGCGCGAGCTAGTGCCTCGGCGAAATAAGTGGCCGTCGGCGTTTTAGCGATCATCGACTTGTACCCCCTTCCAAAAGGCCACATAGTCAGCAATGCCTTTGGCCGCCTCTTTAGGTGATGGATAGTACCAAGCGGCGTCCTTATTGACTTTCCCATCCACGACAATGTCGTAATAACTTGCCTCCCCTTTCCAGTGACAGGTCGTATGCGTAGTGCTTGGTTGGAAGTGCTCTCGGTTGATTGACTGGGGTGGGAAATAGTAATTCCCTTCGATCACCTGGCCCTCATTGCTTTCGGCCAATGTCCTTCCATTCCAGATTGCGTGGGGCATGAACGCCTCCTTTTTGCACGAACGATTTCCGCTTCCTTCCCGGCTTGGCAGGTGGCAGAATGCTGCTCAGGAGTCCGCATCTATGCGTTATTTTAATTATGCCGGGTTCAGTCCTGCACGCGTCGAAGCCGTGGAAGAAATGCAAGCTGTCTCCGACGAATTTGGCACCAAACTCTTTTCTCAGCCTGGCATCGCCTGGTACCGCAAACAACTGGCAAATACCCGAGAGAAGGTCGCGCGGCTCCTTCACGTGAAGCATGACGAGGTAAGCGATACTCTCGCCTTTGTCCCAAATTCCACAACCGCCTGCCACTTCGTGGTGTCTGCGCTCGATTTCCATCGTGGAGACGTGGTGGTCACGTCAGATCAGGAGCATCTGTCGACATGGCAGGCTTTGGAGGGTCTCCAGCAGCGAGGTATAGAGCTGGAGGTCATTCCCGTGAGTTCTGAAGCAAGATTTCTCACGCAACTCGACGATGTCTGTAAGAAAAGAAAGGTCAAATTGATTACCGTGAGTCATGTGGCGCACACCGATGGGAGAATGCTTCCCGTACACCAAGTAGGAGAGATAGCCAGAAGACGAAACGCTATTCTCATGATAGATGGTGCACAGGCAGTCGGCCATATTCCCGTTGATGTGGCTGCTCTTGACGTCGATTTCTATTTTTTCTCAGGTCATAAGTGGTGTGCGGGCCCCATGGGAACCGGTGCATTATTCATCACGAAACGATACGAGGAAAGACTTGGCCGTCGTGAGTCGGGTCTTTCGGAGGCAGGAAGCGCACAAGAATACTTCGAACTTGGTACGCAGAACATAGGTTTGATCGCGGGACTCGGCCGTGCCTGTGAAATGAAGCAACAAGAATTATCGGCGATGGGCAATCTTGCCTATCTCCGAACAGTGTTCAGGGGATGTTTGAGCCGGATGAATGGCGTGGAAACCGTGGAGTGGAATGGGCCTCATGCACCGGGGATTTTGTCGTTTCAGCTTCACGCGTCAGGTTTCAATGTCGTTCATATTGCGGAATACCTGGACGTCAAATACGATATCGCGATCAAGCCTTTGAGGTCGCCTGAGTTATCGCCAATGCTTCGTGTGTCCTGGTCCTTATCGACCGACGTGCAAGACGTCCTCTTCCTTGCTGAAAAACTCAACGAGGCTCTGCAATTCCACAGGGCATCGTGAAACCACAACGGTGATTAGTGACTATCCTGTCTGAGCCCCCACATCTAGGCATATCCCCAGTGTTCGCGCAAGGAATTTTCGGGCAGAACCGATCCATGTTGAAACAGGTCTCGGCCGGCCGCGGAGGAGTCGTCATTCTCTGCTGGGTCGCGCTGCTCACACACATCTTGACCGTTCCAAGCCTTGTGGCCCACGCCCAGTCACCTGCCGTGATGTCATCTTCGGCTGACAAACCTGCGGAGGCCAAACCTGCCGATTCGGCAGCACCGGATGACGAAAAGATCCTCGCGGAATTGCTGGAGAAGCGCCAGAAGGTGCAAGCGGAGTTGGCGCGGATCGAATCGCGGGCGGGCGGTGCAGCTCCGGTCGGGGCGACCTCCGATGAGCTGCAGGAACGACATGCCCTGTTGGAGGACATCGTCCGGGGATATGACGAGGAGGTGGCTGAGTTACGCCGGTTGCGGGACGCGCGCCATTACCGCACGGAGGTGGAGCGTGAGGTCACTGAATGGAAGGGCTTCGAGGAGCCCCCGCCCCATCCCGTGAGCATGGTGGATCAACTCTGGGAGAGCACCTATGCGCTTCAGAGCACCGTCGGAGGTCTGGAAGCGCAGCTCAATCTCTTGACACTGCGATTCGATCGCGCGCGTCAGACGCTCACGGAGGCGGCCGAAGGGCTCCGCAAATCGTCCGAAGCGGTCGAGACCGCCAAAGATCCGAAGGAGAGCGCCCGCCTCCGCTGGGTGTACGAACTTAATGAATTGAGGCGTCACGCGGCAGCGGTGGCATTGAACGCGGCAGAACTGGCGAAACGGCGGGTCGATGAGAAACTGGCGGAGACACAGACACGTTTGGCCCTGACACGACGGCAACTCGAGACCGCGCAAGCCCAGATGCGGTTTACCGAGGACGATCTCAAAAAGGCCCGTGCCCGCCTCGCGGACGAGCGACAGGCATACGAACATGAGCTGGAGCGCGTGCTTGTCGAACACCGGCGGCACGCGCAGGTCATGCAAGATCTGGAACGACAGCGTCCATCGACCCCCTCTACGCCTCGACGCAATGCCAAGGACCATGCTCAATCGGTCAAAGCAAAGACCGCCGTGGAACTGGTGCAACTTGAAGTAGAGAACCTCGTAATTCGCGGCGACCTACTGCGCCAGATGATCGAAATGGTCGAACGGGAACGGCAATTATGGGAGAGCCGCGCCTCGATCCAGCTCGATGAGGAGGCGGCAGGCGCGCAAGATGCCTGGCAACGGTTGACACCGCTGGGGAACAATCTACGCGCCTCACGGGATTATGTGCGCCAGCAGCTCGGCGTCGTCTCGACCCAGATCAACGAACTGGAGAATCGGCTGCGCAACGAGACCCGGATCGAGCAGCCCGCGGATCAAGAACGGCTCTCGCTCTTTCGCCAACGGGAACATGCCTACAACCGAGCCCTGCAACGGATCGGGCTGACCGAGCGATTCTTGGAACGGTGGCGATCGGAGTTCAAGGAGCAGTGGAGGGAAATGCCGTGGTCGGCTCGTGCGCGTGAATGGCTGGCGCAGGCGTGGGAGCTCATCCTCGCTGCATGGTCTTTTGAGGTGTTCGCCGCAGAGGACACGATCGAGGTAGATGGGAAGATCATCACCGGCAGCCGCAGCGTGACCATCGGCAAGATCGCCACTGCGCTCTTGATCTTTATCATCGGCTATATCGCCAGCATGTCCTTGAGCCGTCTGATTGGCCGTGTGGCGATCCATCGGCTCGGCACGACGCTGGAGGTGGCCCAAATCGTCCGCCAATGGAGCCAGGCATTGCTGGTGACCATGGTGATTGTCATCAGCTTCGTCTTCGTCAAGATCCCGTTGACGATCTTCGCGTTTCTGGGCGGGGCCTTCGCGATCGGAGTTGGATTCGGCGCGCAGAATCTGCTCAAGAACGTCATCAGCGGTCTCCTCGTGCTCATCGAACGCCCTCTGCGCGTGGGGGACCTGGTGGAGGTCGACAAGGTCCGTGGGCGCGTGAGTTCGATCGGGCTCCGCGCCTCGACCATCCGGGACGCCGGCGGCATGGAAACACTCATCCCTAATAGCACCTTTCTGGATCGCTACCTCACGAATTGGACATATTCCAGCAGCACCATCCGTTTTTCGCTGCGCTTGGGTGTCTCATATGACGCACCCTCGAAGGAGGTCAGGCAGCTTCTGGCCGAGATTCTTGAACAGCACCCGGATGTGGCGAAGGTCCCGCCGCCGCGCGTGTTGCTTGACGACTTCGGTGCCGCCGCGCGCATCTATAATCTCTATTACTGGCTGGAAATCCGGCTTGACGTGGATCCGAGCGACGTCGCCAGCGAGCTCCGCGTCGCCATCGAAGAGAAATTCGCCGGACGGAATCTCCAGGTCCTCCCCGCCGGCTAAAGATATACAAGAAGCTCTGCGGCTCACGGCCGGTGAATGCGGCAGGGCTGCGATTGCCTCTCCACGCCTGATAAGCACATCACATAAGCACATCAAACTGAAAATCCTGAACCAGAGACGGTAGGTCGCTTTTGGATAAAAAGCTGGTACGTAGTCAGGATGGACGGGCTTGCGGGTTAAAGAAAAAAATCGAAGGCCCGATTCCTTTCGAAATCGAGCCTTCGTGCCTTAGATTCCGCTATGCTTCCACTGGGTTTCACAACGTTTCCATCATGTACTCAGCTTTTCCATAGCAACATCTACGGCATAAGCAAATGCTACACAATTGAGAGAAATGTGCGTGCTGGGGAAAACCCTAGTCTGAGCTACTTCGGCTCGGTTGGTTCCTACAATCGTTTGATGTGAGGCCTCGCAGGGAAGACCTGTCTCGGCCTAGACATCTTGTCCCCGCAGGCTTCCCGAGCGCTTGCGCGCTCAATCGTGTCCGTGCTCATGGCTGTTCAGGATTTAAGGAACGACATCCAAATGAGAGCGGGAGTAATCAAGAGGCCTATGTTTTGCAGGCTCCAGGTCAGATCTGTAGAGGGGGGAGAGGGGCGCTCGAGATACAGCCTGCCGTGGAAACGGAGTTCAATCGATAACGATCATGATGAGGACAGTGAACACATGACCATCGCATTGTCCAGCTTTCAAAGGAGGCGAATATGAAACAGGAAAGATTGTGCCGTACGGTGCTCATTGCCGCCATAGTGTTGACACCGGTCAGCGTCTTCGCCGAGGGTACTCTTCGTGAGAGGCCCGGTGATGCAATGTCCGACCAGAAGATGAATCAGCCGAAAACGTCCCATGAGAAACAAGCGATCGATATGGCCGGCGGCCGGGAAGGGATCGTCGGAGAATATGACGTCGTCCCGGTACGTCTCGGGGAGTTGGTCGACGAAAAAGGAGCAACGCTGGATCAAGCCGTCACAAATAAGAAGGGAGAGAAGCTCGGTACCATTGAAAAGTTGCTGAAGGATACCAAAACGGGGAAGACCGAGTATGCGGTCCTTGAATTGGAAGAGACCAAGTTTCAGTTGCCTATCCAATGGAGCCAGTTCAAGCAGGAAAAGGGCCATTTGACCTTGAATGCCTCAAAGAAGGATCTGCACCCCGCAACGGATTCCATCTATTCGAAGGATATGTCACCGGATATCTCCCACTACATGGATGAAATCAATAATGTTCGCAGTCAACCCAAGCCGCAAGATGGAGGTCCGGGCGCCCCAGGGATCCCGTTTAACTCGGTGGGTGGTTTTGGGTCGTCAGGCCCCCCGCCAGGACCGGCTCCAGGCCATGAAGGTGACGAACCGAGCAGCAAACGGTAAAGGATCTTTGCAGGGGCGGCGCGCTCAGCATCGAAATTTTCCATGAGATATGTGGCCATAGCAACTGATTACGATAACACATTGGCCGTCAATGGACGGGTTCCGCGAGAGACAGTCGCCGCGCTTGAAAGCCTCATCCAATCCGGGCGCAAAGTCATTCTGGTAACGGGTCGCTTGTTGCCCGATATAGTCGCGGTTTTTCCAGAAATCGGGCTCTGTGAACGAGTCGTTGCAGACAATGGAGCCGTGGTGTACCGTCCCAGTACGCGTGAACATACGGTCTTGGCACCTCCGATACCTCTGACATTTATCGAGGAACTTCGCCGGCGACAGATCCCGTCGCTGTCGGTCGGGGACTCTATCGTGAGCACGGTTCGGCCTCATGAGCTGACGCTGCTGGAAGTCATTCGAGATATGGGACTCGAATTGCAAGTGATTTTCAACCGAGACTCGGTCATGGTCGTTCCGGCCGGCATTAACAAGGCTTCTGGTCTGGCCGTCGCCTTGCGCGAGATAGGCTTGTCGCCCCGCAATATTGTCGGGATCGGAGATGCGGAAAACGACCATGCGTTGCTGAATCAGTGTGAATATGCGGTCGCGGTGGCAAATGCCGTACCCATGCTCAAAGCCGCTGCCGACTGGGTTACCACCAGCGCAGAAGGCCAGGGAGTTGCTGAGCTCATCGGTGAGCTTGTCGCGCATGACCTGAATGTTCCTCCGTACAACGTGAACCGTCGCAAAATTCTCGTCGGTGTGCGCGAAAATGGCGAGGAAGTCTCGGTTCCCGCCGAAGGACTCAATGTATTGCTGACCGGTTCGTCGGGTAGCGGCAAATCAACGTTGGCGACAGGCATCTTTGAGCGGGTGACCGAACAGGGTTATCAGATGTGTGTCATCGATCCCGAGGGAGATTACGAAGGGATTACAGGGGCGGTCATGTTTGGAACTCCACAACGGGGTCCTGCCGTGACAGAAATTCTGACTGCCTTGGATAGCCCGGACACCAATGTGATCGTCAACCTCGTGGGGTTACCATTACAGGATCGACCCGCCTTTTTTCTGGCTCTCTTGCCCGCACTTCAGGAGCGTCGAGCCGCATTCGGTCGTCCTCATTGGATCCTTGTCGACGAAACGCACCATCTGCTGCCCCGCGAATGGCAGCCAGTACAGGCCGTCATGTCGCAAGACCTAACCGGCATGGTTTATGTCACCGTACATCCCGATCATGTCGCAAAACCAGTACTTGAGACGGTGGATGTGGCGATGTACTTGGGAGAGGATCCAGCCGATGCGATCGGCCGCTTTTGTCAAGCCCTTAATCGACCTGTACCCCTTGGCGAATTTGGGGCCTTGGATCCTGGGCACGGCGTCTTTTGGGATCTTAAGTCCAAGGAGCCACCTTATCGATTGCACATTGCGCCTTGTGAAGCGGACCGTCGGCGCCATCGTCGCAAGTATGCTGAAGGGGAGTTGCCGGCGGACCGGAGTTTTTTTTTCCGCGGTCCGGAAGATCGACTGAACCTACGGGCGCACAACCTCTTCCAATTTATGGAATTGGGAGAGGGCCTCGATGACCAGACCTGGTTGCATCACCTTCAACGTGGTGATTACAGCAGATGGATGGCAGAAGGGATCAAGGATTCTTCTTTGGCCGACAGGGTCCGACAGATCGAACAACAGCCGTCTATCGACGCCAAGCGTAGCCGACAATTGATACGGTCTGCGATCGAAGACCAATATACAGTTCCCGCGACAGGGCTATGAGAGGAAAAGTCCTGCAACCGTATTCGAGGCCGCATGATACGACCATCCGTATGAAGGATATGATCCTACCTCGAAGGTGCCGTGACACGCCGCGTGTCGGATGCTCAGTTCTTGTTCAATCCTAAACACGGTAGAAGAAATGGGGAGAATCGTGAGAACCCACGACCAGGGAATGAGAAAGCCTGAAGTCGTCGTGGTAACCGGTGCCTCGGCTGGTGTCGGCAGAGCTATCGCGAGGGAGTTCGGCGCGCATGGCGCATCCGTCGTCCTACTGGCTCGCAGCCGGGATGGCCTTGAAGGAGCGAGACAGGATGTGGAACGCCTCGGAGGCCGTGCGTTGCCCATTCAGACGGACGTTTCCGAGGACCTGCAGGTTGAGGCGGCAGCAGAACAAGCGGAACGCGAATTCGGTCCCATCGATCTATGGATCAACAATGCGATGGTTTCTGTCTTGTCCCCTGCTCTTCGGATGACGGCAGCAGAGTACCGGCGAGTGACGGAGGTCACCTATCTCGGTTATGTCCACGGAACCTTGGCGGCATTGCGTCGTATGGTGCCGCGAGACCAGGGAGTCATCCTGCAAATCGGTTCTGCCCTTGCATATCGCTCCATCCCGCTTCAATCCGCCTATTGCGGCGCCAAACATGCGATTCAGGGATTCACGGAATCGTTACGTTCGGAGCTGATCCACGACAGGAGTCGTGTTCGCCTCACGATCGTTCAATTGCCGGCGGTCAACACGCCGCAATTCTCATGGATCAAGACCCGCATGCCGCGTCACCCGCAACCGGTGCCGCCGATTTTTCAACCGGAAGTGATCGCCCGGTCCG
This sequence comes from uncultured Nitrospira sp., assembly GCA_902500755.1. Lineage (GTDB taxonomy): Bacteria > Nitrospirota > Nitrospiria > Nitrospirales > Nitrospiraceae > Nitrospira_D. The sequence goes on along the minus strand of CABVRV010000001.1, from coordinate 27,450 downwards.
TGTACTGGGTCGCTCATCACCCTCGGCGCGAGTTCACCATCGGCCTTTCCGCGGTACAAGCTATCCTGGGTGATAAGTTCGTGCCCGGCCTGTTGGATTACTACTTAGCAGCTGTGGGGTACGGAGCTCAGCAAACACATGAGTCTGTGGATCCGGAACGTCCCAACAATCTCTATGACCCCTTGCCCGGTGATTACGGTGCGAGGGGAGCATTTGACGACCGTGCCGCCGAGTATAGTGTGCAGGCGTGGCTCAATCGCCATCGGGGTTGGCTGGCATTGGCTGGACTAAGCCTCGCGGCCCTATCTCCGTTCTTCCTGAAATCCAGAAGCCCACATTCATAGAAGCAGCGTTCCATCGGTTCTCCTGCCTCCAGGGAACCGAGGGCGTGGCCCAGCCAGCGACACCTTGTCCTGAAGACGACAACCTGTCCAGCCAGATCTTTACGTTTTCTATGAAATCACATGATCTATCTCGGAATCATAGCAATTGATAGTGAATTAACTGTTGTTCAAGTGAGATCCATCGGCCCGAGCTTTGCAAGATCATTGTTTGATGATGACAGATGGAGCCGAAGAGGGCGCACTTCGCCGTGGGTCTACTTAGGTGACACCATCCTTACATGTCACATAAAAAAGGAGGTTGTTTATGAAGTCGATGACCCAAGGTATTGCAACGGGGATCCTCACTATCTTGGCCGGCATTTCCCTATCGTACGCACAGACGCCCATCCCCGATCGGTCCTCGACCGTCGATCCCGAGACGGGGTACAAGGTAGAGAGTGAACGGACCGTGGCAGACGAGCGCGTGCCGAGCGATCGAGTGATGGTACGGGAGCGAGTGGTGGAGCGGAGACGTGACGGAGAACTCTACGTCGCCGGCTTCGGTGGATTTACGCTGGGGCATAGTTTCTCAAACACCGAAGGGCGAGGAACGCTCGCGACACAAGATATTGGAAGCTTCGATCTGGCCAATTCAGTGGTGTATGGAATGAAAGTCGGCTATTTCCACCCCGGCCGATTGAATTGGTTAGGGCTTGAAATGGAAGGGTTTAATACCACACCCCATTTGGAGCAGCAAGGCAGCTTCCCAGGATCGTACCTCCGCGTGGCCACGCTGGCCTTCAATGTGATTGCCAGAAAAAGATTAGGCTGTCGAGAGTCTGATCGTGATCACTCGGGTCACACGCGTCATACGACAACCTCCGATGATAAAGACGACCGGTATATGAAGCATGGTCGGCACCATTATTATGATGATCATTCGCCGCTGGAAGCGAACGCCCGGTGCCCGCTACAAGTATATGCTGGAGCCGGTCCGGCGATCTTCTTTGCTGAGACATCCAATCAGTTTGGGCGCAGTACAGACAACGCAGAAGTCGGCGTGAATGCTCTGGCCGGCATGAAATATTTCGTGCATCGGAACCTGTCGGTCTTCGGTGAATACAAGTTCAATTATGCCGGATTTGATTTTACGCAGATTCAAGGCACCGCAGCCGGCATTCAGGGTAACTACAAAGCAAGCCACTTCGTGGGAGGGTTGGCCGTTCACTTTTAGGAGTTAGACTGACCCAATATTATGGGTTCGCTAGGACAGTACCTGGAACCTGGACCGACAGGTCATTGTCGGTCCAGATTCATCTCTCATACAACTCAACGGTTGCCCCACGCTTGCGGGACCAATCGTCTTCATGTCACACGCCTCGGACCGCTTGTCTTCCTCATCCGACTTACAGAGATAATTTTATGATGTCTGACCTCCTTGCCTCTCGCTCTCAGATGGCTATGTCCCTTGGCTTTCACATCGTCTTTGCCGCACTGGGCATTGCCATGCCGGCTTTGATGGCTATGGCGGAGTGGAGATGGCTGAAGACGGGAAATGAGGACTATCTGGAGTTGGCAAAACGCTGGTCGAAGGGAACCGCCATTTTGTTCGCCGTCGGTGCCGTGTCCGGGACCGTGCTGTCGTTCGAATTGGGCCTACTCTGGCCATCCTTCATGGAACGCGCGGGTCCTGTCATCGGTCCCCTGTTTGGACTCGAAGGCTTTGCATTCTTCACGGAAGCCATTTTCCTGGGGATCTATCTCTATGGGTGGTCGCGTATTCCGCCCCGCGCCCACTTTCTCGCCGGTCTTATCGTGGCGGCGAGCGGCACCGCGTCCGCAATGTTCGTCGTCACGGTCAATGCCTGGATGAACGCGCCCACCGGCTTTGACATCATCGACGGAAGGGTCACCAATGTGCGGCCATTAGTTCCTTTCTTGCATCCATTTGCGTTTCATGAAACGTTGCATATGTTGCTTGCGGCTTTCGCCGCAACCGGATTCCTGGTCGCCGGCATCCATGCGTTTCTCCTCCTACGCTATCCATCGAACCGACTCCATAAGCCGGCGCTCATCATGGCGCTCATCGTCGGCGGTGTTCCTGCAATCCTCCAACCGGTGAGCGGGGATCTGATCGCTCGCGCGGTTGCGGATCATCAACCCGCCAAGCTCGCTGCGATGGAGGCACTCTTCGTTACGGAAGCCGGCGCGGATTTTGTTCTCTTCGGACTTCCGGATGTTGCCAGGCAAACCGTCGACTACGCCGTTGTGATTCCACGCGGGTTGAGCCTGCTTCTGCATGGACATCCTCATGCAGTCGTTCCTGGGCTGGATCGGATCCCTCGTCTCGATTGGCCACCCGTCGCCGTCACTCATATCGCCTTTCAAGTGATGGTTGCCTGCGGGATCATCATGGCGGGGGTGACCATCTGGGCGAGCTGGCGTTGGTGGAACAATCAATTGGGCGAAGACCGATGGCTGTTGCGCATGTTGGTCGCCACCGCGCCGCTGGGATTCATCGCCATTGAAGCCGGTTGGGTAGTGACTGAAGTCGGGCGTCAGCCATGGATCATCCAAGGACTCCTGCGGACTTCTCAGGCCGTGACACCGATGCCTGGCCTCTGGATTCCCATGGTGACTTTTTCAGCTCTGTATCTCCTATTGGCAGGAGTTGTCGTGTGGGCAATCTGGCGTCATATCGCGGCTACTATGGTGCTCGCTCCTGATCAAGAAGTCAGAAGGGAAGCCACCTAGGATGCCTTCGTATGAGCTTATAGTCGCCGCCGCGCTGGTCGGCGCTCTCACGTTCTATCTGTTATTCGGTGGAGCGGATTTCGGGGCCGGAATCTGGACTCTTTTTGCGATGGGTCGCCAAGGGCAACCGCAACGGGCGCTCATCGATCAAGCGATCGGTCCGATCTGGGAAGCCAACCATGTGTGGCTCATCATCGCCGTTGTGATTCTCTTTACGGCATTTCCTCCCGCCTTTTCCGTCATCTCCATCAGGTTGCATATTCCACTGACCGTGATGCTGATCGGGATCGTGTTGCGAGGAACGGCCTTTGCCATTCGTACCCATGACATTGCCTCTCGCCCCGATGGATTCACCGGGGCCCCGCCGATCTGGCACCGCATATTCGCGTGGTCCAGTCTCATCACGCCGACCATGCTGGGGATTGTTCTTGGCGCAATCGCATCGGGACGCGCGTCCGGTCCGACTGATACCATCCGGCAAACCTTTGTCGAGCCATGGCTCGGGCGTTTTCCCATCGCAGTCGGCGTGCTCGCAACGGCTTTGGTCGCCTATCTCGCGGCAGTCTACCTGATCATGGAGAGCTCCGACCCGGAGTTACGCCGCCTCTTTCGACGACGAGCCGTCATGAGCGGGATTTTCGTCATCGTCTTAGCTGCTATCGCTCTGTTCCTCACGCATGATGGCGCGCCGGAAATTTATCGCGGGCTTGTCGGCACGGCGCTGGGTCGTGCGACCATGGTTGCCACGGCGCTGATGCATCTCGCGGCGCTGTGGGCATTGATGACGGCACGCGATCTTCTGGCTCGCTTCTTGGCTGGCGGTGGAGCCGTCGCCATCCTCTGGGGCTGGGCCCTGTCGCAATATCCGTATCTCGTCGAGCCCTCGGTCACGATTTACGATGCGGCTCCTCACAGTACATTGGACATTTTATTGGCTAGTCTGGTATTAGGATCCATCCTTCTCCTTCCTTTTCTGTATTACTTGTACAACCTGTTCAAAGGCGATGTGCTCTCGCACCGTCACGGCTGACGCCTTGTAACCATTGCTTGTATCTGCATCTGCGTCCTCTTTTATATGACTGGGGATAGTTCTAGTGGGCGATGGGAATCCATCCATTTATCATGACTGAGAAAGGGCATGGCTGAAGAAGAGGTAGAGCTTAAAAAGAAGAGGCAAAGGGCACTATGAAGAGCACAGGAGGACATTATGCTTCTGAAATGGGCCGTTATCTTTTTTGTGGTCGCTCTGATCGCCGCAGCATTCGGTTTTACCGGCATCGCCGCCGGCGCAGCGGAAATCGCCAAAATTCTGTTCTATTTGTTCCTGGGGATCTTTGTCATCCTACTGATTGCAGGCTTAGTCGTTGGTGGTAGGATCGTCTCCTAAGCACTCGGTAGCGCAAGACGACGCTTACTTTAGCCAGCGGCAATTCTAGCGGATTGCCAGTCTCTGCTGGGATGAGGTCACGTGGCGATAAGCACGATCGAGGAGGAGAAGAAGAAAGAATGACGCCCCTCATCACATGAACGGGGAACCGTCACCACTATCATGGTCAGGGCGTGCGAGAGGCGGACCTTTCACCACTTCGTTCGCAGGGTGATCCGGGGCTCACAGGAGAGTGGCTTGAGTCCATGCTCGCTTAGATGCTGGCCCAACCGTCGTGCGTTCGCAGGAGCGCTTTCGGATGCGCACTCATAATGTCGAAGAGGTCGGTGGCCGGTAAACAGTTGGGCGAGGGATAACAACATAATGCGATGCACGGATGTCTGGCGATGACTTCCGTCGCATGTTGTTCATAGCGCATAAAGGCTCGGCGAGTACCCTCGGAGAGAAACGGCCCGGGTCCACCGGCGATACGGACACTCCGGTAGCCCAGTTGGCGCGCCAACGCGCATAACGACATGAGCCACTTTAAGGCTCCCTCGCCATCAAACAGGCTGGTGGAAAAGTAACAGTCCTGTGCCGACAAGATCTGAAGCTGCTCCGTGGCTTGCAATTGTATCCCGTCCACGCCGTGCTGCGAGAATTCTTGGACAGCTGATTCAAGTGTCAGCGAGGGCGGAAGAATCCAGACGCAGAGCTCATGGTTGAGCAATCCGGTCGTGAGAAAGGAGGCGCTCAATCGGAGCAATTCTTTGGGTTGCCGGTAAAATGTGCAGAGATGAGACCCTAACGGGATATCGTGAATCCCGCGTAGACCGCTGGCAGACATGGTAAGCCTTTCCGCTGGCCGCTAATCCTTGGTGGCCCTGTTATTGACAGTGCTGATAAACCCCTTCTGAGCCATCAGCCTGCCTTCCGAACTCCATGCAGCTACTCCTATAAGAGGGTAACGTCCCATCAATACTGGGCGGACTACTAGGGCTACCTAGGTGGGGTGTTGCTTGTGATAGAAGAATCGCAGTTCATCATATGACACGTTGAGCTAGTGCCGGTGATCTCGATCGGACGGATCGCACACTCGTGGGACTGACGTGGGTGAACGTGTGGGACAAACGAGAGGCGTCGTGAGAGAACTCTGCGGCGGCATTTCTTGACACAAATTCGGCCGCGCCAGTCTCCTTCATGGCGTTGATGATATGGATCGAATTGAACGGCGAAGGCCGCTCCGTCCTGCGGACTGGGGTCTGTCGGTAGCTCCTGCGCAACAGTCTGTTGAGCGATGTGACGAAACTACGTTGCGCTCTTGGCCCTGCAAAGCTTAATGGGTCAAAAGGTTCTCTTCCCGTTGATGTGGTGCGCAGCCTCTAGGACTCTGTGCCTGTCAACGTTCGCTTTGTCGCCTGGCGTCCTGAATGGCATTATAGAGTTGTTCGACCGCCGCGTCCTTGGTCATCAGTCGCACGGCGCCTGCGCGCGCCATGGCCTCTTGATTCTCTCCCGCGGCATTCACTGAGAGGCCAATGATGATCGTCTCCGGATATCGGAGTTTGATCTGCCTCGTCGCGTCGATCCCGTTCAGCCGTGGCATACTGATATCCATCACGACCACGTCAGGCCGCCATTGTTCGACCAACCGCACGGCCTCTTCGCCATCGCCGGCTTCCGCGACAAGCTCAATATCAGCATAAGCATCGAGGATGGCCCGTAAGCCCTGACGCACCATGATATGGTCATCGACCAGGAGCACACGACTGAGAAGCCCTCTGGAATGGTCTGAAGCACGGGGAGCGGCCTCCGCATCTGCCTTCATCGGCTCCTCCGGCGACTTTCCCAACGGCAATATCAGCGTCGCGGCTGTCCCCTGCCCTGGCCTCGAGTGGATCTCAAACCCTCCTCCGAGCGCCCGCATGCGTTCTTGAATACTGAACAACCCAAATTTAGACGAGATCCCGCCGCTAGGGGTTCCAGCAGCAGCAGCAGCAGCAGCAGCAGCAGCAGCAAGATCGAAGCCTCGACCGTGATCACGAACCTCAATCTGAACCTGGTCCGCACTCGCAGTGATACTCACGGTCGCCTCTCCAGTTCCGGCATGCTTGGAGGCATTAATGAGGAGTTCTCGGACGGATTGAAAGAGCAAGATCCGTTGGTCTTCCGGCAGGGGGAGCTCATGGTTGTCGGACACGATGACTGTCACGGTTTGTTCTTGCTTGGTCTTCATATACTCGGCGAGCCATTTGAGTCCGGCGACGAGCCCATGATCGTGCAACACTGGCGGGCAGAGTTCCGCCACCAGGGTGCGGCTATAGGTCAAAGCATCCGACAGGATGTCATCCACCCGAGTCAGCACGGCCTGACAGTCAGTAAGGCCCCCCACGGCCCGTTTTCCTTGTCCAATGGTGAGTTTCCCGAACACCAGGATTTGCTGGAGGTGGTCGTGGAGCTCGGTCGCCAACCGTTTGCGCTCTCGCTGCTCGGCCAGATTCACTTCGGACGCCATGGCCCGCAGGCGTGCGTGCGACTGTTGGAGTTCAGCGGTCTTTTCGTTCACCGCCTGTTCCAGTTCGACGTTCCACCGCTGGAGGCGCTCCTTTGCCGAGTGCAACGCCAACTCGGCATGCTTTCGCTTCGAAATATCCATGACTACGACGACCACTGTCTGCACGTCCTCCTGATTGCGATGGGGTTCATATGAGACCGCGAAATGCCGAGACTCTGTTCCGCCCTCTTTTGGCGGCAATGTCAGCTCATACGAGACCCGTTCTCCGCCAAATGCCCGGTCGAGCCGAGGCTGAATTTGCGACCAGCCCTTTTCCATCACGTCATAGACATGCCGGCCCACAATTGACACGGGCGGAGGGAGACCGAGCACGTCAAGATAGGCCTCGTTGGCGAAGCGGTAAACATATCCTGGCTCGACGACCACGAGACCGACGCGCGCCGTGCCGGTCACTGTGGCGAGGAAGCGTTCGCGATCGCGGACGGCTTCTTCGGCGCGCTTGCGTTCGGTGATGTCGATCCCTTCAACCAACAGATATTCGACCTTCCCGTTCTGGTCCCGCAAGACCGTCACGGTGTTCAGCGCCCAACGGAGCGATCCGTCCGGCGCGTGGTACGGTGCTTCGGCAGTGGAAGACCGCTCGCCGGTCAATGCTTCGGCAAATTGTGTTCGCCACAGCTCTTGTGTTTGCGGCAAGCGGTTGAACCACGGTGTCTCGATAAAGGCCTGTCCGATCACCCGTTCGCGCGGGACACTGGCATTGCGTAACGCGGATTCACTGACATCGACGATCGTCCCGTCCGGAGTCAGCAACCCGCTGAACTGGAATTGGTGATTGAAGACCGCGCGAAAGCGTTGTTCTGAGGCACGAAGTCGTTCTTCAGCGTGTTTTTGCTCGGTAATGTCGCGGGCCGTGCCGACGAATCCCGACGGCCGGCCATCCCTAAAGAATGTCTGCCCCCTGGCGGCCACCCATCGTTCCACGTGATCTTCCACACCGATGGCGCGATACGTCGCGTCATAGATGCCGTCTCCGGTTGGGTCAACGGCTTTTGCGACGGCGGCCAACACGCGGTCACGGTCGTCCGGATGAACGGCGTCACGCCACGTGTCGTAATCGACAGGCGCATCCGGCGGTAATCCAAACATGGCTTTCAGCCGCGCATCCCACTGCAACGCCCCTGAGTCGGGATCCCAGGTGTAGGTGGAGAGATTCGCAATACCTGTGGCGGTCTTCAGTTGGGCGGCACTTTCAAGGACTCGTCGATCGGCTTCCTTGCGTTCCGTAATGTCTTGAACCGTACCAACTAATCGAACGGCACGACCCTCCTGGAACGTCACCCGACCGGTGGCCGTTACCCATCGGATGGCGCCGTCCCTGCGGTTCACCACCCGATACTCGGCGGCGTACTGTCCGCTGCCGTTTGAGTCCAGCGCTTTGTCAACCTTCGTCTGCACGGTCGCCCGATCGTCGGGATACAAGCCGGATAGAAACGTCTCATATGTGATGACCTCATTCGGATCGACACCCCAAAGTTCTCGCACTCGCTCGTCCCATTCAATCTTTCCTGAGGCGACGTCGTAGTCATGGATGCCAAGTCCCGCTGCGCTCTTGGCGAGTCGTAATCGTTTCTCCTTCTCATGTAGCGTCGCCTCTGCTTGCTTCCGCTCGGTGATGTCCGTCGCGATGCCGCACAAGGCATAGGGCGTTCCATGCGGGTCTTGCAGGAGAAACTTCTGCGACAGATAGGTGCGTAGGCCTTCCATGCTTGGGATGTACTCCTCCACGACGGACAGCTTCCCGCTCGTCCAGACCTTGGCATCGTTGGCCCGGAATTGATCGGCGAGGTCGCGCGGAAACAGCTCGTGTTCCGTTTTTCCGTTCGCCGCGCGCGCGTCGACCCCCAGGACCTTCGCGCAATACTCATTCATAAACAGGCTACGGCCCTCGGCGTCCTTGATGAAGATGGCAGCCGGCGCACGATTCAAGATGGCCTGCAACCGTTCTTTACTCTCCCGCAGCGCCGATTCCATTCTGTTCAATGAGCGGGCGACCGACCAGAGGATCATGCCGAATCCCACCACGTTCAGTCCGACCAATAACGTCAGGCCAAAATGCTGATCAAACCATCCCTTGTGTTCCCCGACCAGGCGTATCCATCCGGTGAGGACGAGCAGACTCACCATCAACGGCAGCATGCGTCGCATCATGACCGCACCGGGTTCTCCACTACTGAGCGTCGCCATGAGACTGCGGTCCGGGCCGGCACAGAGCAATGCGGTGCTGAGAAAGACGAATGACAGGGCGGTATGCAGAGCCATGGAGCTGTAAGGACCGACAGCATAGAGGGAGCTTTTGTTGTAGAGGTATCCGATCAACGCCACACCGGCGATACAGAGCACGAGAAGCGCCGAGTACTGCGAGAGCCGTTCACTGACTGGTCCCTGGCGATTCGCGAACATCAGCGCAACGCCCAACAACACGAAGCACCCGGCGGTGGCCTGCGCCATCCATCCCGGGTGCGTGGCGTCCCCTGCCAATTCAGCCACATAGCCGATCAAGGTGCCAAACCCGAGCAAGACAGCTGGAACAGCTAACGTGACCGACGCGATTCCGAGTGTCTTCTCCGCTCCTGAATTTGACCTGCTCCTTCTCGTAGTGAAGAGCAGCACAGACCCTGCTGAACACAGAAACCCCACGGCGGTCGTGATTTTCATGGACATGAACGACGACGAAATGCTGGTGAGCAGCGTGAGGCCAAACGCCCACCCAACTAAAACCAGACCGGCGATACAGGCCGCTGCCGATGCGAGCCATATGGAAACGGTTCGGAACCGCTGAGGGAGTGCCTCTTTTCGATCACTGACGGTACTGGTAGGTGAAGGGCTGTTGAGCGCAGGAGTCTGAAGCTCCGTCACATCGATCGTCGAACCGACATATCCGAGAAAGGTCCCGTCGGCTGCAAGCCGAGGCGTGCCGACTGATTTCATCCATCGATATTGACCGTCATGGCGACGGAACCGGAAGGTGGCTTCGAACAACCGCCTGGCCACCGCAGCTTCAAGGTAAGCCGTGACATAGCCCTTGCGATCATCAGGATGGACAAACTGAGCCCAGTCAAAGCCGCGCACGTCCACATCGCGGACTCCTAAGAAATCGAGGTATGCCCGATTCACAAATTCGCCACCGTCGGGCCCATTCATCCACACGAGGACGGGGGCGCTATCAGCAAGAGTACAAAAACGTTCGCCGTCGTCTTGCAAGAGCAGCAATGCCTCCCCATCGTGTTCCACCATGCGGAAGGCCTCTTCAGTGCTCGCCGCCTCGATCACCCGATAGCCGGCCTGGCGCAACGCTTCAGTGTGGTCGCGACCATCTCTGTTCACGTTCATGCTGATGATCGTCTGCATGGTCATGGTGAACTCCCGATGGTCATCGACATTGCCCCGCACTGCCCTTATTCCTGACTTTGGCGACTCTTATGAACCGATGGGAAAGAGCCGCATGACCCATACTTCCCCACCGCATGGATCTGGATCCAGAACAACGGTGTCGAACATAGTTCTATCGAGCTCTTACGCGAAGATCACATGAATGGATGAGGAGGAGAGAGGGAATGACCTCCTATCTCAGAGAAGCATTGTAGGTAAAACATCTGGAGGCAGGTACTAGGTCGTTACCTAGTAGCGAGAAAGGGAGTATCTCAGGAATTGAGCAGTATCTGGTACGACGAGGGAGCCACCACACCACCTATTGAAGCTAACGAGATATCATGCCAGCTATGCACAGCACCTCCTGATCAACAGGTATCCTGCGCGCTGTCGGCATGAACACCTCTCGCGATTGTCTGCCTGATTCGTTGTTAGCGCTTCTTCTCTGAAGTCGTGCTGAATTGTTTTAGCGCTTCGGAAGAAACCTCTTCCGTGGGATTGCAATCAGCCGAGACGTGTTCAGCTCGACGATCCGTCGCTCGGTTCCCGCGGATCCACAAGGCACGATTCTGACTGTCGACAGACACCGAAATCCGGTCGCCTTGTTGGATAGGAGGTTTCTCCGTCGTTTTAGTGACCTGGAAGCGCACTTCTTTACCATTCTTTTCCTTCACGAGAAAATTCTCGCCGTCTATCTGCATGACTTCCCCCGTCACCAGACGGCTTTTTTGCGTTGCATCTTGTTCGGCATGCGCGGCAGTTTGCCCGGCTGGTATGTCGCATGGAAGTCCGTTCGTGTTGTCTTTCGGTCCTTCTGCTGCGGACGCGACACCTCCGACCTGCAGCACCGTGCACAATCCCAGTAGCGGTAAGAATCCTCCTGACGACATGCGGGTAATATGAGTCATTGAAATCATGATGTCTCCTCATAAAGTAATAGTGTTGGTCTCCTCACCGGCCGCCCATAACCGCGGAACGTACTTCTATGCTCACTCACAATTCATAACTCTGATCTCTTATCTCTTCTGCTCTCCTGCGGGATAGCAAAATCTATTCAAGTATAAATTGTCGCCTGAACTCTGTCGCAATCCAACTGGTGATGTCCCTAGCTTCACCATAGGTACGCATTGACTTTCTTTACTCCCGTGCGTTTGGATCACCATCATGGTTGGGTTTCTCCCGATAGGCCATGTCCAGATAGTCACGGGCCTGTAGAGCTTCGGAAGCGCTCGGCCCAAAGACTTTTTCCTGTATGCGTAGCGCATCCTGATAGAGAGGAATGGCGAGATCTCGGCGGTTATGTGCTTCATACATGCGGGCCATCGCACTGAGCGAAATCGCGACCAACGGATGGTCATGCCCAAAGACCCTTTCTCGGATTTCTTTTGCACGGAGGAACAGCGGCATCGCAAGCGATAAGTTATCGGAGTACAAACTGATCGCGACATGATGGAGGCTGTCCGCAATGGCAGGATGGTCCGGTACCAACGCTCCCTTTCGAATGATCCAAGCGCGGAAGAATAATGGACCAGCTAATGCACGCTCTTGTTGCTGTTCGAACAACGCGCCGGCAAGCAGGTCCAGGGTATCAGCCACACGAAGATCCTCAGCTCCCCGAGTCGCCGTGTAGATCGTGAGCGCTCGGCGCAAGACGGTTTCCGCGCCAGTGAAGTCGTTCAGCATGAACCGCGCCATGCCCAACTTGTTCAGAAGGGCCGCCAGGTCCTGGTTCACTTCTTTGTTGATGGTTCGATCTAATATTCCGACGGCCATTGCATAGTCCTGTTCGGCTTTGACCCAGTGACCGAGGGACTTGGCATGGTCTCCGCTGGCCTCATGTCCAGACCAGCCAATGTCGTCAACGGCGGCGATCAAGCCGACGCAAACCGTCATGATGGGCAAGAGCAAGGTCGGTCTGCCATGAGCTCCTCGGCGCTTATCATGCTGTTCCGTTCGGTCGCCTATCTCAAAGCAAGCATCCCCTCCTCCTACGGACATCGGGCCGCGTGATAGAAGCTTGTCGCTTCTCGTATGGCCTCCCCGCTGGATATCGATCGCCGGTGGAGAATTGACCGAGTGATTCCCTGGGAAAGACTCGTCGGCAAAAGATATCGCGGAAGCCAGACAACCGCACAACACCGCGATGAGTCCCACGCAGCACCGCGGAAGACCGGCGTGAGGTCGGGGGAAGGCTTCTGTACCAGACATACTCAACCTCAAGATGACAGTACTGTGGATATGACCCGAAAGTGACTCATCGCTGAACGCCACCTTTGTCACATCGAATTCTTCCGCTCAGGGGCACCGATCACCCGGTACGTTGAATGAGTCGGAATAGTTTCATGGACGACAGGACGCGCCATTTCTTCTTTGACTGCGATGTCGTAAACTGGAATCAACGTCGATGGTTCAGGGCATAACTACGAGACCTGCCTCATGCTTTCAAAAGAGACTGGTTGCAGAATCGTGGATACCGGTTCGTCAACGATTCATTGCCGCCAGGACTCGCTTGGCTTTCGTTTCATCCACAGTCTGGGTACCCGGCAAGTCATTGAAGTCGCCCCGGATAGCTTTCAGTCCATACCGCTCGATATCGATTTCTCTTGCCGTCCGAATTCCCAGACGACGGAAAACCGGCACCGGGGGACACCACCCTTGCACCGCGTGCTGCAGGAGAAATCCGGCGACCACCGCCGGCAAGATGAAGAACCGCCGATTTACAAACGCTCCAAGACCGAGCCCGACAAGAGCAAGAGTCGCGGCATTGGCCTCGAGCGTGCGCTCCATATCCCATTCCTGGTCCAGCTCTTCAAGCCGACGATTGATGTCAGATTCTCCTTGTCTTCCCACCAACGCGATGCGGTGCGACGTTTGTCGTTGGATCCATTCATTGACCGCTTCATCAGTATGCTGCTCGACTCGGGTGGTCGTCGGGATCATAGTTTTCTCCTTACTCAATAAGGTGAACATAATGGACGCCGCGGTTAGTTGCGCGGAATGATCGAGATGCTTCCCGTAGTTTCCAAGACGGCATATTTGATCTGCTCCATCCGCTCTAAGCCCTGAGATTCCCGCGCCGCCGAGAGGACATCAAATTCACTGACTCTCGCTTTGACCATCAAGTCTGTGAGCGGCCTGCCGTCCCGGACGATGATCATCGGCAAACCCTCTATCCACCGTGCCACGATCGGCACTCGCTGCTTGACGTACGAGAAGGCGATGTCCAAGCTGATCAACGTCAGAATGACAAGCAACGCGTTCGTGACCGAAGAATCGTTCTGCAACAACGCGTTCTGCGTGGCTTCACCGATGATCAGTAGGAGCACGAAATCGAAGCTGGTCATTTGCATAAGCGTCCGGCGACCCGCCAGACGAAGGAAGACCAGCAGGGCGACGTATATAACCGCAGACCGAACGACCGGATCCATATGAACTCCGTTATGGATAAATAAACTGCCGAATGGATAGCGAATCTGCGTCGCCCACACTCAAACTTGGGGTCAGCCACCCAATGTGTTCAGGCTGGTATGATATCGTCACCAGCATGGAACCATCCTCGGCGTTGGAGGACCATATGAGGCGGATGCCATCGGAGATCGGTTGTTCAACGTCAGGCTTCGGAGTAATACGCATGACCTGCACATTGGCCACAAACGCACGATTGAGCTCAAAGAAAAGATTATCTTTGTTACTCAAGCCGGCTCGAAGGTATACGCGCAACTGCAGAGCAGACTGCTGCCGGCCGAACCGCTGGTATTCCACGATCAAGGAGTCATTCGACGTCGTAATCCAGCTCATCGGGCCGTTTCCAAAGAGTCCCAGCAACGCGCCTGCCAACAACACCGCCATGGCGATCCAGCCGATCCGTTCCGCTTTCCACATGCGTCGCTGAAACTGAAGGTCCTGGTTGATTTCAAACTCACCGCTTATCGCCATGCTGAGTCGCCCTTAGGTGCTCTTTAATATTCATAATGCTTTCATCGGCAGCATGGAGCGGACCGTACTGAGCAACGTCCGTCATCGGGTCGGTGCCACCTCCGGCGTTGCGATCTCCAACACGTAACCGTGATCATCCATCAACAAGACCACATCCTGACCGGCCTGTAACCGATCCAATTTGTCGAGCGGAGGACGGTAAGGAAGCTTTTGCTCTCGTCCCTGTTCAATGATTTTCAGCCGGCCCTCTCCGTCAGCCGACGGAGCCTCCACGCCGTTGAAGATAACTCGCATTTGACGGTGCGCCCCTTTGATGCGCGCCTTGTTAAGCTCGGCCGATTCCTGCACCGCCTGCTTGCTCGCCAGCTGGGCGTCGACGAGTTGACCGGTCTCGTCGGCCATAAACAATAATTCCGGCCCCACCGGCATGGCGCTTAGCTTCCCGCGAGCTCGATCGGCAACGATGAAAGACTTATCGCCTTGCTGCGTTTCGATAACGGCCTTGTCCAGCCCCACGGTGAGCGGCGTCTTTAATCGTCCGCGGAGCACCTGGTGATGGGAGACCTCCTCGGGATGATGGTAATCCACCACGGCGTTATGGTCGTTGATGGTTACGACGATCGCATCCCCCGGCTTGAACGTCTGCCCTTTCTGCTGGGCCGGTTTGAGCGGCACGAACAGCGGCTGCGGATTGCCGATGTCGATTTCCATTTGATTGCTCCGTATGTTATTGATCCGCCCCAGCACAAGCTGATTGCCGGGAAGTAGATTATCCGTCGGCTCGCTGACGACCCGTTCGGTACCCAATTCCATGCCCCTTTGCGATGACGTCGATTCGCGCTGGGAGGACGATGCCGAACATGCGATGTTTGTCTCCCCCAGTACGAGAGCCAGCACCGCGATCATGATCGTTTGTCTATTGATCTGATTCATATGACTTTCTCCTTAGCTGTGTAACGGCCGTCTCGGCGGGGGCGCCTAGGCGGAACGCGTTCCTGCTTACATATCATCATTGCGTTACATGCCCTCACCAAATTCTTCAGCCTCTGTTGGCCTAGTCATTACCACTACCCTATACAGCCGCCGCTGCCAGCTGGGGTAAACCCTGGCAGAGCGGGAGTCAGGCCATTTGCTCCGCTGCTCCACAACTCATGATTTACACAAAGGATTAAGATGTTCAGTGACTTAGGGCTAGGCAATATCCTAAACCGAACGCCCTAACATGGGTCTTGCGCTAGAGCATCCTAGACATCCATATGGAGAGAGGAATCATTGGGTCAGCTGATCGATGCACAGACGGACAGATCACATCACGTGGGGCTTTTCTGCTGACTCACCCACAAAGTATAAGTGATCCTCTCCGATGAGATGCTGCGGCAGCACAATGTAGTCGCCTGTCATCGAGGGAATCCAGATGGACTTTGCCACCTCCATGTTTCCCCCCGTCATCGCCCAAGCGAGACCGCCGACAATGCCTCCGCCGATTGCATAGGCAATCTTCGCGGCACCGTAGGGAACAGTGAGAGCCCAGCTGGCTAGTTGGAGCCCAACCCCTTCAGGGCTGGATTGATTCGATAAAGGAGATGGGTTGGATGGGCGAGATGGACTCGCTTCCGATAGCTCTTCAACGTGAGCCTGTACAGATCCACCCGTCACGACCAGCAACATGCAGAAGGCCGCCTCAACGAGAAGCAGCCGCCCGGCCTGCGCCCGTAGAAATCGATTCGTCTTCATGGCTGGTCTCCAGTGGTAGCCCTATACGGGTACGGGGTCCCGGCAGCGGCATAGTCCGACTCCCCTTCGGAAAAGGTATAAACCCGACCGATGAATTACCGATCCATTGATCGTTCGTTGTGACCCGAGCTTTGTAGTTACTTAAACAAATCCTCTCAATGTCTCGCAGCTCGCAAAAACCCTAGTGGAGAGCAATACAAACATGACCGTCGGTTTCTCTAGGGTTTGAGCAGAAACGATGCCGCAATTACGCATGACAAAACAGCACGATGGGAGTGCGCGAAGTATTGACGAGAGACAGTACGCTCACTTGGTGATGGCAATACCCGGAACAGGAACATTGGTGGGCCTGACGGTCATCTGGAAAAGGTCGTATAGAAGCGTGAACACACGCAGACTCCAGTCTCGCTGTGGATCACCCTCAGTTCCGACCGGCAAGGCATACCGCACCCCGTCAAATTTGACCGCCACCGCGGGATTTTTCGATATCTCAGGATCGCGCTCGATGTGCAGCAGCAGAGGCGCGTCGTATGCCTTGGTCTTTGTTCGCTCGTCGGGATCGACGGGAAACTCGGGCTGGCCAACCAATCCTTCTGCAAGAAACTCCAACGTATCTTTTAAACTTCGCAGTTGGAGCGTCCCGAGCATGGGAGCCTCGCCTCCGGGAAAGCGTGGGTGCACATGAACCAGAATCTCATTGGGAGGCCAGGTTTCAAACTGCTCCGCCAGTTGTCGTTTCTCCTCCAAACTGATCGCCGAAGGGTGATAATTCGTCAGCATGATCCGCTTTCTGACCAGCACGCTTCGCTCAGGCTCCATGAAAGTCCAGACCAAATCTTTTTCCCAGCCTGCGATGATATCGGCCGGACCAGGCTGAGTCGATAACCGTCCGCTCCAAATCACCTCACTGGTTTCCTTCCCGATCGTAAGAACGTGCTGTCGATGGAGTGATGCCAAATAAAGGATCCTACGTCGAAACTGAGTATATTCGTTCGGCATCCTCGGATCGTTCGTTAGCACGGTGACTCCATGCTCCTCCATCAGACGAAAGCTTCGCACGACGAGTCGGAGCAGCATGTTCAAATCTCCATGAGTAGCCAACAAGCTGGTCACCCGAGACTCATCCATAGGCGTCAGCAGTCGCTGGGTGAATTCTTCTCCTCCCATGGGTAAGATTGTCACCGTAGGGCTTTCAGCTGCTGAAAGGCTCACGACGGGACCTGCCAGACCGCGGGAATCACCTTCCGGAGGAATAATTCCCGCCGTCGCCCTGAAATCGAAGGTTGCAGCCACACTGGGAACCGTCGTGAAATGAAGAGGTCGATGATAGGCGGCGCGCACAATGTTGAGCAGCAACTCTTCACTGATCGCTTGGACAACGGATTGATCATACGCGACGACGGCTCGGTGCAAAGCCGTTGGCGAGACACAGCCGACGAGCAAGGTGATTGCCGTCCACAGCCCGGCCGCGCGTAGAGCGAGCAGACGGTTTAATACCCGGCCTCCCGGCACTCGGTTGTCTGGTTGATCTTTCCTCATCACTTGATGCACGTCATCCAGGGTTTCACGGAGCAGTCTCAGCGCGTGGTTGGAAGCGACCGTTGCTCTCTTATGCCTCGTCATTATACACAAGTGCAAGCGTCCGCTTGTGTACGAGGTATGACGACTAACCCCGACTGTAAGCCCCAGCAACGGCTGGCCGATACCGTGAGTTGACCCGAAGTTGGTTTCGACACCCACCCCGCCGCTTAACACCTTGCATCGTCATTCCAGACGGAACGACCCCTTTATTTAGGGAAAGTTCCAGGGCCTAGGAATCGGCGCTTATGATAATGATCAAAATACACTTAAAGATGGAGGTCTCGCATTACGATATCCCCAAAGATTCGACCGTCACGTTCCAGGTCCCGACGGATCCGGTATGCTGTCATCGGGCTCGGACATATTGCGCAAATTGCTGTGCTTCCCGCATTTCGAAATGCGCGCCGCAACTCCGATCTCGTGACGGTCGTCTCCGGAGACAAAGAGAAACGGCGTATGATTGCAAGCCAGTACAAGCTCGGTCGAACATATGCTTACGACCAGTACGATCATCTCCTTACGAGTGGAACGATTGATGCGGTGTATGTGACGCTTCCGAACCACATGCACCGTTCGTACGTTGAGAGGGCCTTACGGGCAGGGATTCATGTCCTGTGCGAGAAACCGCTCGGACTCACTGAAGCAGAGTGTCGAGCCATGGTCCGTGCAGCAAGTCGGAGTAAGGCACAGCTCATGGTAGCCTACCGTCTGCATTTCGACGAAGCCAATCTGCGCATGGTCGAATTGGCGAATTCCGGACGGCTAGGTCGCATCCGCATCTTCCATTCGCTCTTTGCTCAACAAGTCAAGGCGGGAGACACGCGGTTGAAAGCCCGCGTCGGCGGCGGTCCATTACTCGATATCGGTATCTACTGCATCAACGCCGCCCGCTACCTCTTTCAAGCGGAACCGATCGAGGTGTTTGCCGCGGCAGCACGAACGGGAGACTCTCGATTTCGGGAGGTTCCCGAAATGCACGCCGTGATCATGCGGTTCCCGGAGGAGAGACTGGCCACATTCGTGAGCAGCTTCGGCGCTGCCGATCGAGCGGAATATGACCTGGTCGGGACGAAAGGGACGGCTCGGCTTGAGTCCGCCTATGAGTATGCGCAGGGAATGCGCGCCTTGATCACAATCGGCAATCGCACAAAAACTAAGCGATACCCCAACCGCGATCAGTTCGGCCCACAACTGCTCTATTTTTCAGATTGCATCCTGCACAAGCGATCGCCGGAACCGTCCGGGCTGGAGGGCACGTTGGACGTCGCCGTCATCGAAGCTCTGCAGAAGTCGGCTGCCCGAGGTCGATCGGTGAAGGTTCGCTATGGAGAGGCTCCGGCTCGGCGCCCGAGCCTCTCGCAAATGGCACGATGCCCGGCGGTTTCCCCTCCTCGGCTCGTTCGCACCACGTCACCAACGAAATGACCACGCACCTTAGGCGTTGGCCTACGGCAAACTAGGGGTTTGCCCGGTGTGCGCTCCGCTCAGCTCCAGTACACTGCATTGAGAGCGTCTACTCGAACCGTCTGATGAATGTCGGCGAATCGCATTTGAACGTCGTCGGATCTGACTATTCGAGTATGGTCGAATCGGTGATCACAAGTTTCCCATCAGATGCAGGTGCGACTCCTGAAACGGTTTTGCAATCGACTCGTTCCTGCTCGACAGACAGCAGGACGTCGACAAGTGGTTCGAGGGGCGAGTACATGAGTTCGTCGGATATATCACTTAAGACTCCGGTCAACCTCTGGAAGCGCGGCGGTCTGAGCTGGAGTGAATTGGGGCGTCGTCTTTGGAAGCAAATTCAGGACGATGAAGTGTTAGGCCGCGGCGCACAGCTCGCGTACTATTTTCTGCTCGCGTTGTTCCCGATGCTCTTGTTCCTCACGGCCTTGCTCGGGTTATTCCCGATCAACACCTCGACGTCGGCCCTACTCCAATATGCCGAAGGGATTCTGCCGGCAGACGCGATCGGTATTCTGCGACGGTATTTGGATCAGGTCGTACGAGGAAGTGGGAACGATATACTCTCCTTGGGCATTCTGGGCGCGCTGTGGGTGTCATCGAGCGGGGTCACCGCCATCGTAGACGCGCTGAATGTGGCCTATGATGCGACGGAAACGCGACCCTTCTGGAAAGTCCGGTTGACCGGCATTCTGCTCGCCATAGGCTTGGCTGGGTTTGTCATTCTGTCCGCGGTGCTGGTCCTGTTCGGTAGTCACTTAGCGGAGTGGGCTTCCGAGTTCTTCGGGTTCGGTCTATTTTTCGAGGTGACGTGGAAAGTGCTCCAATGGCCTCTGGCCTTTATACTCATGGTGTTGGCCGTAGGCATCATCTATTACGTCTGTCCCGACGTCGAGCAAGAATGGCGTTGGATCACCCCGGGCGCCGTCGTAGCCGTGCTCCTATGGTTGTGCGTATCGTTGGCGTTTAAAGTCTATGTGACCAATTTCGGGAATTACAACGCGGTGTACGGATCCATCGGCGGCGTGATCGTGCTCATGCTGTGGCTCTATCTGTGCGGAACGGTGATTTTGCTCGGTGGTGAAATCAATGCCGAGATCGAAACCGCGGCCCGAGACGATGCGCGACAAGCTCAAGCCTCGCAGCAGGGCGAATGATGAGTCTTCGACGACGAAGACATATCGTCGATGCGACGTCATGGACAACTTCAGCCGTTTCGGTCGCTAGGAGTATGGGAGATCGCGGGATTCCCCACAGCTATCGCCGAAACAGGATCGACATCTCCTTGGAGGTGCAGTGTGCCTAATCGACGAGCCGTCGACCGTCACCTATGGGAAATTGTGGCGGTCAGGGATCTTCTCTGGATCATCGGCATTCTGTTCCTTTGTTGGATCTGCTATGCCCTGCGGTCGATTCTTACTCCCGTTTTGCTGGGGCTTGGATTTGCCTATCTTTTCAATCCACTCATTACCCACGCGCACCAGCGCTGGGGTATCCCGCGACTACTGACGATCAGCGTCCTCATTGTGGTGCTGCTCCTCGTGTTGGCACTTATGCTGGTATGGATCGGACCAACTTTTTCGGAACAGCTGATGACATTGGTCGATAAGATTCCGCGATACGTTACGACGCTCACGACTCACTACAACGTGGATGTGCACAGCCTCTTTCCTCAACTGAACGATTTAGCCGTCACGATTACGAAAGACCCGATGAATATCCTTGGACCCTTGTTGACCGGCACCGGCCAGGCCTTCGGCCTGCTCGGAACCGTCATCGGTTCCACGCTGAACATCACGCTGGTACTTGTGTTGGTTCCGATTTTTTTCATCCTGTTTGCCTTAAACTTTGAACGCCTCACATCCCGGATCATGACGCTGATCCCTCCTGCGTCCCGCCCTCGGGCCACCGACATCATGGAACGCATGGATCGCGCCATCAGCGGATTTTTTCGAGGCCGCTTCATCATCGGCCTCATCACCGCCGCATTGTATGCCTTCGGATGGGCCCTGGCAGACGTGCCGTATTGGGCTCTCCTGGGGATCGTCACCGGAGTATTGACCATTATTCCTTATGTCTCCGCTATTGGGTGGCCCCTCGCTGTCCTTCTCAAATACCTGGACGTACTGGCCTCGCCGGATGGCGGCGCCGGCTGGCTGGCGATCGTGGTGTGGCCGAGCGTCACCTACCTGGCCGTGCAGTTCGTCGAAAGTTGGATTCTCACGCCATGGATCCAGAGTCAGTCTCTCGATCTCAGCGTCCCCACGGTGATGATCGTCGTCCTGATCGGCGGCGCGGTCGGCGGATTCTTCGGTCTGCTGCTCGCCATTCCCGTCGCCGCTTGCGTCAAAATTCTCTTGGAAGAGTACGTCCTGCCGGCAAGGATGTACTCGGCGCCCTGACGGTTTTCATCCAAGCAGGAGGTATGTCATGTCGATGACCGTGGCCGACCGACTCGTCGCCAGGCTGGAGCAGTGGGATGTTCGCATTGTATTCGGCTTGCCTGGAGACGGCATTAATGGGCTCTACGAGGCCTTTCGCAAGCGCGAAAAGGTAATTCGCCTCATTCAAGTGCGTCACGAAGAGGGCGCGGCCTTGGCGGCGTGCGCCTACGCGAAATTCACACAGCGACTTGGAGTATGCCTCGCTACCTCCGGACCGGGAGGCGTGCATCTCCTCAACGGGCTCTATGATGCTAAATTTGACGGCCAACCGGTGCTGGCCATAACGGGCCATACATTTCACGATTTGATAGGCACTCGCTATCAACAGGATCTCGATTTGGACAAGCTATTCATGGACGTCGCCGCGTACAGCGTGCGCATCACGAGCCCCTCCCATGTCGTCAACGTGGTGGACCAGGCCGTCAAGAATGCCATTGCACGACGGACGGTTACCCATCTGACCGTTCCAAAGGACGTTCAAAGTTGGACCGCCGACGACGAACGTTCCCCCGTGAACATCGAAGCTCACAGCGGCGGGATCTATACCGACCCTCAGCCGCTCCCACCGCGGGCCCTATTAGAACATGCCGCTGAGGTCATCCGAGCTGGGTCGAAGATCGCGATACTCGCAGGCCGAGGATGTCTGGACGCGCGAAAAGAAATCCATGACCTTGCGCGCCTACTGAAGGCTCCTATCGTCAAAGCCCTTCTCGGCAAGGCCGTCGTACCCGACGACGATCCCTACACGACGGGCGGAGTGGGACTATTGGGCACGGCACCTTCACAAGAGGTGCTCCGCACGTGTGACACGCTCATCATCGCTGGAAGCAGTTTTCCCTATCTTGAGTTCTATCCTCAGCCTGGAAAGGCTCGCGCCATACAAATCGATCTGGATGCCTCCCGAATCGGCCTCCGCTACCCCGTCACAGTGGGATTGGTCGGAAAGTGCCGAGACGTCCTTCAAGCCTGGCTGCCGCTGATTGAGCCGAAGGCGGAGACGTCGTTTCTCGAGCGCGCTCAAGCCCACATGCAGGACTGGAACTCACTCATGCAAACCCGTTCGGGCCGCATGGATCTTCCGCTCAAACCACAGGCGGTGATCGAGAAGATCAACCAGTTTCTTCGCGACGACGCAATCATATGTTGCGATACTGGGACGGTCACCACCTGGGTCGCACGGCATCTACGGATTCGCGGCGACATGGAATTCTCCGTCTCCGGCACCTTAGCCACGATGGGCAATGGAGTTCCGTATTCTCTCGCGGCCTCCATTGCCCATCCGACACGGCAGGTCGTCTGTATTTGCGGAGACGGCGGCTTTACGATGTTGATGGGCGAACTTGCGACGTTGGTCAAGTATCGGCTGCCAGTGAAAGTGATCATCTTGAAAAATAACTTGCTTGGCATGATCAAATGGGAACAATTGGGGATGGAAGGGACGCCTGAGTACGGGGTGGATCTCCAACCGATTGATTTCGAGGCATTCGCGTTGGCCTGTGGCGCGACGGGCTATACGGTGGATGACCCAGCACGACTCGACGCAGCCTTACAGTGTGCCTTTAACGAGCCTGGGCCTGCTGTGATCCAGGCTGTAGTCGATCCCGCGGAACCACCCCTACCAGGCTCTGTTTCATTGGAGCAGGCCTGGCACTTCGCCAAGGCCATGCTCAAGGGGCAGCACGATCGAATGGAACTGATCCGCACCCTGCTTGAAAACAAAGTGCGAGAGGTGATCTAGCCTGCACCAATAGACGCAAAGCACCCGTGCTTGATGTGGTCCCGTTCATCCCGCAAGGCAACGGGTACGGTGATCCGAAAGGATCGTGTTAGAGACCTCAAAAGACTAAGCATGCACATTGCTCATCTCTGGCACCAACTCCAACAGAGCTTCTGGTTTGTTCCCGGTCTCATCACCATTGGGGCGGCGGTACTATCGCAGATAACCCTGGAACTGGATGAGACGTTGCCGTGGCATGATTACAACGGCCTGGGATGGATCTATACCGGGAGCGGTGAAGGCGCCGGTATACTCCTCTCGGCCATCGTCGGCTCCATGATCACGGCGACCAGCATCACGTTTTCCATGACCCTGGTGGCCTTGACGTTGACCGCCTCGCAGTATGGGCCACGATTGCTCCAAAACTTCATGCGTCGTCCGGGGAGTCAAATCGTCCTTGGGACGTTCCTCGCCACCTTTACTTTCAGCCTGCTGGTCTTGCGATCGGTGCAGATCAACGGCGACGCCGTCGTAGTTCCCCACCTATCGGTTACCGTTGCCATAGGGTTAGCTCTCACGAGCGTAGCTGTCCTCATCTTTTTCATTCATCACATCGCCAAAGCCATCCAAGCCGACACCATCATCGGGCAGGTCTATGCGGACCTGTTGGCCTCGATCGACCGCATGTTCCCGGAGCAAATCGGGCAAGGTGGCTCGACCCATGGGGACCATCAGCCGGTGCGGATTGTACTCGACGAGGCCTCACTGCGCCGCTACGTGCGCGAAGGAGTCCCGGTCCGTTCTTCCTCAACGGGATACTTGCAGGCCGTCGATGCAGACGGTCTGCTCGAATTAGCCACAGAACAGAACCTCGTGGTTCTCCTTCATCGCCGTCCCGGACATTTCATCGTTCAGAATCAACTGATCGCCACCCTATCCCCATCGCATGGCGACACGAACGAATCGAGCCTGCGTGTGTGCGATCTTTTGATCCTTGGACAGGAACGGACATCTGAGCAAGACGTGGAATTCGCCATTTTACAGTTAGTCGAGGTCGCCGTGAGAGCGCTTTCTCCGGGCATCAACGACCCACACACAGCCATGCGCTGTCTGGATTGGCTCGGAGCAGCCCTGTGTCGCATTTCGGGACGTTGCCTCCCCGACCATCAGCGTTATGACCCTCAAGGGAATATTCGTGTCATCGCGGAACGGGCGTCCTTAGATGGATTGGTCGACGTCGCCTTTCATCAGATTCGACAGACTTCTGCGGGAAAGCCGGCGCTGCTCATCCGGTTGCTCGAATCCCTGGCTTCAATTATCGCTCAGGCTCAAGACCGGAGCATGCTTGAAGCATTGCATCGACATGCCGACATGGTTTTACGCGAGGGCCGACGCAGCGTGTCGGAACAGTGCGATCAAGCTGATATCGAACGGCAATATCGAGATTCGTTAGCCCTCTTGCGTCACCAGGAAGAGCGACTCAGACTCGGCTCCTCGCCGTTCTGCTGATGCACAAGTCGATACCAGATAATGGACTCCCTAGTAGCCACGAACGGAGATCCTGTTTCACGCTGAACAAGCCGCAGAATCCTTGACCGGGTCGTCAAACATTCAACGGATACATTTTTGCCAGTCACCGTAACGATCTTCGACCGGACCACATCGAATGTTGAGCGCAATAAGCGCGAGCCCACTGACCACGCTGATCCACGGCCAACCCGGCACACCGCCGTCAAGGATCCAGGCAGCGAGGAGCAGCCATGCGCCGCACAGTATGTTCAGCAGGCGCACCGGGCGCGCAGGTTCGGCGAATGCCACCACCGAAAATGTCACGACCAACGCGCCCACGATGTGTGTGCTATCGGCCGCGGTTCCGACCAAGTGTAGCAGGGTGGGCGCGGCCATCAACCAGATTCCAACCACCGTGCTCAGCCACAGATTCCATGGGGCAGAGAACGCTTCAATGCTGTGCGGTATTTCTGAAAGCAGCGATCGGGGTTTTATCTTCGGTTCATCCACTGCACCGCTTTCACCGTGCCAAAAGACGCGCCAGACGCTGGCGCCTGTACGTCGTGCGCGAAGGAGAAACTGACCGGTCGCAATCACTTCGTCCAGCGCCGGCGACACCATCAGCAACATCACCACCGAGGCCACCAGACACAGCGTGCACCAGTCGCCGATGCCGACCGGTTGGAGAATCACCAGGACGATGCTGGTCACACCTGGAGGGATGATGAAGAGACCGAACAGCACCACCATCCACGGCATGGTCCGCCATCGCCGCACTCCCCCGATCAGTCCGGCCAGAGCGTCGAGCAGGTATGAGAGCGCCCCCAAACCGGCGTCGGATACCGGAAAGGCTTTTGAGACGTCCGAGGTAAGCACGCGTCTCGTACTGTCGCCGAAAAACGGGTCCCATGGATACACAATGTGGCCGAGTTGAAACGCCGCCAGATACCGAGCGAGAAAAAATCCGATCATCGCCAGGAAGACGATCGCCAATCGTTGCACCCAGCCGGAAGGGTTGTAACTCCAGCCCGGCGGAGTGCCGGAGCCGGGGTCGTCACGACCGAACTGCGGAACAATGACGGCGAAAGTAATCACCAGCGCGCCGACGAGCAGGTCGTTGTTGTAGACGGCGCCATTCGACGCCCAAAACACCAGGGGCGCGCTCATCACCCAGAGACCCACCCCGCCCACGGTCCAAGCGGCCCAGGCATGGCGAACGGCGAGTGCACTGAACAGCATAATCGCCGCACCGCTCACCAGGTCGCTCCAAATCAGCGCGGGCTCGATCGTGCCGAGCGCCGGCACGGTGCCGATGAGCCACAATCCAAGCAGCATGTTCGTGACATGCGGCCAAGATGGGATGTCCGAGACGGGCTTCGCTTTCAAATCGTTTTCCCGATACCAGTCCTCGGGATCGGATTGTAGTGCCGTGAGCATCTTCGGTAGTGTTTCGCGCAGGGAGTGTCTCGGATTCCAACCGAGAAGCGTGCGGGCGCGGGAAATATCGAGGGCGTAATGGTCGTCAGAGATATCGATCATCCACGGCTTGATAAAAGGATTGGCGCCAGGCAGCAAGGTGCGGAGCCAGGCGCCAAGTTTAGCGACCGACTTAGGAATGCGATAGGTGTTCCATTCATGGCCGTGAAGCCGGCGACTGATGGTGCGTTGGAGTTCGTCATAGCTGAGCGTGTCCGGCTCGCCGATGAGCAGGGTCGTGACTGGTGGAAGGTTCTTGCGGTGCTCGACGGCGAGTACCAAGGCTTCAACCATATCGTCCATATGCACGAAAGAGGCTCCATGCGTGAGGTCGCCCGAATACAGACGGCCGATGAACTGCTGCTCGTGGATGCGCTTGATTTGATGTGAGATGGGAATCGAATGGCAGTGATCGTCATACACCCCGGCGATGCGCAGTAGAACCACCGGCACATCTCCTCTTTCGCGCAAAATCAGTCGCTCGGTCGCGACCTTCGACTTGGGGTACTCCCATTTCGGCTTGAGGGGCCATTCTTCGTTGATGCGTTCTCCCGGTTCGCACGGCGCGTGCACGAGCATGGTGCTGGAAAAAATGAATTGCTCGACCTCAAAGTCGCGCAACCCGCGCAACAACCGTTCAGTGCCCCGCACGGTGACTTGCTCGTACAAGGGACTCGGCTCACCGGAAAAACTATAGTAGGCGGCAAGATGGATGACCGAGGTAATTCGTGTATGTCCGAGCCCGCGGACTTGGTCCAACGCAGCCCGCACGCTGTGATCCGAGCTCAGGTCGCAGTCGATGACGTGTTCGGTGTCCGGCGGCGGATGAGGCGGCCCTTCGCGATCGAACCCCATTTCGATAAAGCTTTCGCCGACGCGATCAATGAACGAGCTGCCGATACGACCACTGCTGCCGGTGATGATTAATGTGCCCAATCCTTTTTCAATCGTGGACGTATTTTTCATGCTCCCATACCTTCATCTTCAACTCTTCTTCCTGACCCGAACGACCAGGCATCACAGGATCCTGACTACGTCCGTGAGTCGAAATGGTTTCCCGCAGAGATGCAGGTTTCTTTTTCGCAGTTTGACCGGGACTTGCCGATCGGAAATCGTTCCCAACCACACCTGGTGCTGCTGTCGCTGAGGAGCGCCGTGCCGACCATACGATTCGTTGTGTCAGCAAACGATGAGTGCCT